>JASHRY010000344.1 GCA_030037105.1 Xanthobacteraceae bacterium | reverse complement strand
GCGACGGCGGCGGCGATCGCGCTCGATCCGACAAAATTCGATGACAATGCCCTGAAAACACCGGCCATCACCGAGGCGTCATCGGTTATTGCGGCGATCCCGCAAGTGCGCGAGGCGTTGCTCGACTATCAGCGCGCATTCGCGACCCGGCCGCCCGGCGCCGTGCTCGACGGCCGCGATATCGGCACCGTCATCGCCCCCGGCGCCGATGTGAAGTTGTTCGTCGTGGCGACGCCGGAAGCGCGCGCCAAGCGGCGTGCCCTCGAACTGAAGGCGAGGGGAGAAGCCGCGGACGAAGGCGAGGTGTTGGCCGATTTGTTGCGGCGCGACGAACGCGACTCCAAACGGATCGCCGCCCCGTT
This sequence comes from Xanthobacteraceae bacterium, assembly GCA_030037105.1. The sequence goes on along the minus strand of JASHRY010000344.1, from coordinate 11,905 downwards.
CAAGGCGGCGCCCGACGCGCACTTGCTCGACACCACGCATTTGGGTATAGACGCCGCGTTCCGGGCTGCCGTCGACATCATCGAAGCCGTCCGAACGGGCCGAAAGCGCCGCTGACCGCGCTTTCGTCAGTGGAGGAACAGCCCGTTCATGCTTCGCATGGAAGGCACCGGTCAAAGCTTTATCCCGATCGTGTGGCCTCGGCCCCAACCGCCGGCATTCCCGGCGGCGACCCTTCGTTCGGGATCGATTCATTCACGGGGGCTCGGAGTATTCATGGCTCAAACCGCCACTGCCGCGCCGTCGCGCGAAGACTTCGCCAGCATGATCGAGGAATCATTCGGCGATGGTCATCTGCAGGAAGGATCTGTCGTCAAGGGCACGGTGGTCGGGATCGAAAAGGACGTCGCCGTCATCGACGTCGGGTTGAAGACGGAAGGCCGCGTTGCGTTGCGCGAGTTCGCGGGGCCGGGCCGGGCGGCCGACATCAAGGTCGGCGATATCGTCGAAGTTTATCTGGAGCGAGTCGAGAATGCGCTCGGCGAGGCGGTGCTCTCGCGCGACAAGGCGCGCCGCGAGGAAAGCTGGGGCAAGCTGGAAAAGGCATTCCAGAACAACGAGAAGGTGCAGGGCATCATCTTCAATCAGGTCAAAGGCGGCTTCACCGTTGATCTCGACGGCGCCGTGGCGTTTCTGCCCCGTTCGCAGGTGGACATAAGGCCGGTCCGCGATGTCTCGCCGCTGATGAATCAGCCGCAGCCGTTCCAAATCCTCAAGATGGATCGCCGGCGCGGCAACATCGTCGTCTCGCGCCGCACCGTGCTGGAAGAGACGCGGGCCGAGCAGCGTCAGGAACTGGTGCAGAACCTCGAAGAGGGCCAGGTCATCGACGGCGCGGTGAAGAACATCACCGATTACGGCGCCTTCGTCGATCTCGGCGGCATCGACGGACTCCTGCACGTCACCGACATCGCCTGGCGGCGGGTCAATCATCCCTCGGAGGTGCTCAACATCGGCCAACAGGTCAAGGTCAAGATCATCAAGATCAATCACGAGACCCACCGCATCTCGCTTGGCATGAAGCAACTGCTCGACGATCCATGGCAGGGCATCGAGGCGAAATTCCCGGTCGGCGCCCGCTTCAAGGGCCGCGTCACCAACATCACCGATTATGGCGCTTTCGTCGAACTCGAGCCCGGCATCGAGGGATTGATCCACGTTTCGGAAATGTCGTGGACCAAGAAGAACGTCCATCCCGGGAAGATCGTCTCGACCTCCCAGGAGGTCGAGGTGCAGGTGCTCGAGGTCGATCCGGTCAAGCGCCGCATCTCGCTCGGCCTCAAGCAGACCATGCGCAATCCTTGGGAGGTGTTTTTGGAAAAGTATCCGCCCGGCTCGGTGATCGAGGGCGAAGTCAAGAACAAGACCGAATTCGGCCTGTTCCTCGGCCTCGACGGCGATGTCGACGGCATGGTGCACCTTTCCGACCTCGATTGGAAACGGCCCGGCGAGCAGGTGATCGAGGAGTACAAGAAAGGCGACAAGGTCAAGGCGCAGGTGCTCGACGTCGACGTCGAGAAGGAGCGCATCTCGCTCGGCATCAAGCAGCTCGCGAGTGGCGTCCCCGCCGCGGAACAGACCGGCGCCGAACTCAAGAAGGGCTCCGTCGTCACCTGCGAGGTGATCGACGTGAAGGAGGGCGGAATCGACGTAAGGATCGTCGGCACCGAGTTTGGCGCCTTCATCAAGCGTTCGGAGCTGGCGCGCGACCGTTCCGAGCAGCGTCCGGATCGCTTCGCCCCCGGTCAGAAAGTCGACGCCCGCGTGACCCAGTTCGATCGGCGCGCGCGCAAGGTCTCCGTCTCAATCAAGGCGCTTGAGGTCGCCGAGGAGAAGGAGGCGATCGCGCAATACGGCTCTTCCGATTCCGGCGCGACGCTCGGCGACATCCTCGGCACCGCGCTCAAGCGCAAGGGCGAGGAAAGCGAAAAGGAGGGGGAGAAAGGATGACGCCCGGCTCGCCATTCCGGATTGCCGCGCAACGGCAATCCGCAATCCACGACCACGAATGGTGAACATGGATTGCAGCCTGCCTGCCGATCCTGTCCTCGGGTCGGACCCGCAGACTCGGTTCCGAAATGACGAGGCACCGGAAAATAGGGAACTTCGGCCATGTCACTTGACGCCGACTTGATTGTCGACCGCCGCCGCATGCGGCGCAAACTCACCTTCTGGCGCGTGCTCTCCGTCGTGGTGATCGTTCTCGGCATTGCCGGGGCGGCGGCGCTGGTGCGCGATCGCACCGGCTTTGGCGGGGCGGGCGCTTACATCGCCCGCGTGACCATCGCAGGATTGATCCGCGACGATCAGGAGCGGGTGCAGCAGCTCGACCGGCTCGGCCGATCGACGCGCGCACGCGCCGTGATCGTGCATGTCGATAGCCCCGGCGGCACCACCGCCGGCTCCGAGCAGCTTTATGATTCGCTCATCCGCCTCAAGGAAAAAAAGCCCCTCGTCGTCGTCGTCGACGGCTTGGCCGCCTCCGGCGGCTACATCACGGCGCTGGCCGGCGATCACATCGTCGCCAAGCAGACCTCGCTCGTCGGCTCGATCGGCGTCCTGTTCCAGTATCCCGTTGTCGCCGACCTTCTGGGCAAGATCGGAATCAAGGTGGAGTCGATCAAATCGTCGCCGCTGAAGGCGGCGCCGGACGGCTTCGAGCCGACCTCGCCGGAGGCGCGCGCGGCGATCGAATCGATCATCAAGGATTCTTACGCCTGGTTCCGCGGTCTCGTGCGCGACCGTCGGCACCTCGACGACAGCGAGCTCGACAAGGTCGCCGATGGTCGTGTGTTCACGGGCCATCAAGGCATCGACCTCAAGCTCGTCGACGAGATCGGCGACGAGCGCACCGCCATCGCTTGGCTCGCGCGCGAGAAGCACGTCGATGCCAAGCTGCCGGTGCGCGATTATCAGTTGTATAGCCGTTTCAGCGATTTGCCGTTCCTGCATGCCGCCGCCGCGGCGCTGCTCGAAGCGGCCGGGCTTGGCAGATTTGCCCGCGCTATCGATGCCTGGGGCGCCATGCAGGCGGTTGGCCCGCTCAACCTTGACGGTCTGTTGGCCCTTTGGCACCCTGCGAGCGGGAACTGAGCGGCAGAGCGTTCGGCTTCGGCGTTGTGCCTCTCGTGCCAATGACTGGAGCCGTGTTCACGGGCGAAGCAGGGCGCGACCCATGATCAAGTCCGAACTCGTGCAACGCATTTCCGCGCAGAACCCGCACCTTTATCAGCGCGACGTCGAGAAGATCGTCAACGCCATTCTCGGAGAGATCGTCGCCGCGATGGCGCGCGGCGACCGCGTCGAGCTGCGCGGCTTTGGTGCATTCTCCGTCAAGCAACGCCCGGCGCGGACCGGGCGCAATCCGCGCACCGGCGCGCATGTCGCCGTCGATCAAAAGTGCGTGCCGTTCTTCAAAACCGGCAAGGAAATGCGCGAGCGGCTCAATCAGACGAGCGGGACCTGATCCGCTTTGCAGTCGCACATTTGCGACAATACATATCGTATAGATGCTAAAAACTCATCCTTCCCCGCGTCGCTGGGAAGGATGGCGGATGGAGGCCTAAAATTTGCTCCGCAAGATCGTTGCCGCGCTCATCCTCGTGCCGCTCGCCGTCATCCTCATTGCCTTTGCGGTGGCGAACCGGCAGATCGTCACGGTTTCGTTCGATCCGTTCAGCGCCAATGAGCCCGCGGCGGCGGTGACGCTGCCGCTGTTCGCGCTGTTCGTCCTTTTGCTCATCGTCGGCGTGTTGATCGGCGGCGCGGCGGCTTGGCTGCGACAAAGCAAGTGGCGCCGGAGCGCGCGCCAGTTGCAACGCGAGGTGCGCGCGCTTCGCCAAAAAGTCGATGCCCTCGAAGGCAGGGAGCGGCCATCCGCCATCATCCCCGAGGACGGCGATCCCGCGCGGCAGCGCCTCACCGCGCGGTCGCCAATGGGATGATGTTCGCGGATCTTGCCCTTATGTAGGATGGCGGTTTCCACACCTCGTCGAGCCAATATGAATTCCTTAGTGGTCAAAATTTGCGGCCTTTCCACGCCCGAGGCGCTGGATGTTGCGCTCGACGCCGGCGCCGACATGGTCGGCTTCGTGTTCTTTCCGCGGTCGCCGCGCCATCTCGCCTTGGCGACGGCGCGCGCGCTCGGTTGGCGCGTGCGCGGCCGCGCGCAAAAGGTCGCACTCACGGTCGATGCCGACGAACAATTCCTCGACGCGGTGATCCGGGCACTCCAGCCCGATATTTTGCAATTGCACGGCATGGAGTCCGCCGACCGAGTCGCGGCCATTCGCCAAACTTTCGGCCTGCCGGTCATGAAGGCTCTTCCGGTCGCGGTGAAGAGCGATCTTGATCGCATCGCCCGCTATGCCGCCGTTGCCGACCGCCTTCTATTCGACGCCCGCGCGCCGCTTGAGGCGACGCGGCCGGGCGGGCTCGGCAGGACCTTCGACTGGAGCCTGCTCGCGGGTCTTGAACCCGGCGTGCCGTTCATGCTGTCGGGAGGGCTCGACGCCGGCAATGTCGGCGAGGCTGTGCGCAGCACCCGCGCTCCCGGTGTCGACGTTTCCTCGGGCGTCGAGCGCGCCCCGGGCGAGAAGGATCCTGATAAGATCCGGGCTTTCGTGCGCGCGGTGCGCGCCGCCGACGCGGCTCTCGCTCCGAGTAACATATGAAGACTTCCAGGACGCAATCTTTTCCTTTCCTTCTCCCTGACAGGTGCAAGGAAACGAGCGCAGCACGCCGGGCGGGCGTCGTATTCTCCGATACTCGCCTCTTGCCCGCTCGCGTGGCTCACGCGGGCGGCCCTCCCCTTGCAGGGGAGGAATTTAAGAAGAGCAAGACATGACGATCCAGCGCCGGAATTCGTTTCGCACCGGGCCGGACGAGCACGGCCATTTCGGCATTTACGGCGGCCGTTTTGTCGCCGAGACGCTGATGCCGCTGATCCTGGAGCTGGAGAAAGCCTATGGAGAGGCCAAGGCCGATCCCGTTTTCCAGAAAGAGATGGACGGCTATCTGACGCATTACGTCGGCCGGCCGTCGCCGCTCTATTTCGCCGAGCGGCTCACCGCATATTGCGGCGGGGCGAAAATCTATCTCAAGCGCGAAGAGCTCAATCACACCGGCGCGCACAAGGTCAACAATGTGCTCGGCCAAATCCTGCTGGCGCGGCGCATGGGCAAGAAGCGCATCATCGCCGAGACCGGCGCCGGCATGCATGGGGTCGCCACCGCGACTTTGTGCGCGCGCTTCGGCCTCGAATGCGTCGTCTATATGGGGTCGGTCGACGTCGAGCGGCAGAAGGCGAATGTCTTCCGCATGAACATGCTCGGCGCCAGGGTCGTGCCCGTCGAGTCCGGATCGAAGACGCTCAAGGACGCGATGAACGAAGCGCTGCGCGACTGGGTGACCAATGTCGAGTCGACGTATTATTGCATCGGCACGATTGCCGGGCCGCATCCCTATCCGATGATGGTGCGCGACTTCCAGTCGATCATCGGCCGCGAAACGCGCGAGCAGATTCTCGCGGCCGAGGGCCGTTTGCCCGACTCGCTCGTCGCCTGCATCGGCGGCGGCTCGAACGCCATGGGCCTGTTCCACCCGTTCCTCGACGAGCGGCAGATCGAGATTTTTGGCGTCGAGGCGGCGGGCCGCGGCCTCGACAGCGGCTTGCACGCCGCCTCGATCGCCGGCGGGCGGCCGGGCGTGCTGCACGGCAACCGCACCTACCTCTTGATGAACGCGGACGGGCAGATCAACGAGGCGCACTCGATCTCCGCCGGTCTCGATTATCCGGGCATCGGCCCGGAGCACGCTTGGCTCGGCGATGTCGGCCGCATCACGTTCCTGTCGGCGACCGACGACGAAGCGCTCGGCGCGTTCCGGCTCCTGTCGCGGCTCGAAGGCATCATCCCGGCGCTCGAGCCGGCACACGCCATCGCCAAGGTGCTCGATCTCGCGCCGCAAAGGCCGAAGGATCACCTCATGGTGGTCAATCTCTCCGGCCGCGGCGACAAGGATCTCGCCACGGTCGCGCACCATCTGGAAAGCAAGGCGCGATGACCACCCGCATCGATCGCCGCTTCGCTGCGCTGAGGGAAGAAGGCCGTGCGGCGCTGGTCACGTTCACCATGGCCGGCGATCCCGACTACGACTGCGCGCTGGCGATCCTCAAGGCGCTGCCGCAGGCCGGCGCCGACGTGATCGAGCTCGGCATGCCGTTCACCGATCCGATGGCCGATGGGCCGGCGATCCAGGCCGCCGGACTGCGCGCGCTTCACGGCGGACAGAACATGGAAAAGACGCTTGATCTCATGCGCGAATTCCGCGCCGGCGACGCGGCGACGCCGCTCGTGCTCATGGGCTACTACAATCCGATCTACATTTATGGCGTCGAGCGGTTCCTGGCCGACGCCAAGAGCGCCGGCGTCGACGGGCTCATCGTCGTCGATCTGCCGCCCGAGGAGGACGCGGAATTGTGCCTGCCGGCGCTCAAGGCCGGCCTCAACTTCATCCGCCTCGCCACGCCGACGACCGACGACAAAAGGCTGTCCGTCGTGCTCAGGAACACGTCGGGCTTCGTCTATTACGTCTCGATCACCGGCATCACCGGCGCCGCCGCGCCTGACACCGGCAAGGTTAAGACCGCTGTCGCGCGCATCAAGCGGCACACCGAGCTTCCGGTCTGCGTCGGCTTCGGCGTGCGCACCGCCGAGCACGCGCGCGCCATCGCGCAAGGCGCCGACGGCATCGTCGTCGGCTCGGCGCTGGTCGAGGCCGTGCGCAAGAGCCTTGGCGCCGACGGTCGGCCAACGCCGGCAACGGTCGCCGCGGTTGCCGATCTCGTTCGCGCGCTCGCCGGAGGGGTACGCGGCGCTCGCCGTTCCGCGGCGCGCGCGGTGCGCGCCCGGAACCCATAAACACAGGACTCTCGGAGCTCGACTGAGCGTTTCCGCGTCGCCGAATGACGACGCCGTTGAATTCCGCCGCTCGGCGCCACACATTTGTCACACACTGGAGGGGCAGATGGCCCGTGATGTAGCTCGCGATTGGATGTGGTCGGAGGCGTGCGAAATGCTGGCGCGCGCCGAGCGGATGCATCGTGAGCTTTTTCGGCCCGCCGGCACGCGAGCGCGGCTGCCGGCCTGGGAGCCCCCGGTCGATATCCTCGAGACCGAATTCGAGGTTCTGGCACTGGTCGCTTTGCCCGGCGTCGATGTGGAGCAGGCCGAGGCGGCGATCGAGGATGGCGAGCTTGTGATCGCCGGGACGCGCTCTTATCCGCCCGAATTGCGCACGGCCACCATTCACCGGCTCGAACTTCCTCAAGGGCGCTTTTACCGGCGGCTGCGGCTGCCGGCCGGGCGCTACAGCGCGGTGCGCCGCACGGTGAGCTGCGGCTGTCTGGTGATCACGTTGCAGAAAGCGGGAGCGGGCCGTGGCTGAAGCCGAAATGCTGTCGGGCGCCGGGCCGGCGCAAGGCGCCGCGGTGCCGCCGCCATTGCCGTCGGATGCGCTCATCATCGTGCCGGTGCGCAATATCGTGCTGTTTCCCGGCCTAGTGCTGCCGATCACGCTTGGCCGGCCGAAGTCGATCGCCGCCGCGCAGCAGGCGGTGCGCGACCAACGCCAGGTCGGCATCCTCATGCAGCGCGACGCCGAGGTCGCCGATCCGACGCCGATCGACATGCATCGCATGGGCACGCTCGCCAACATCGTGCGCTACATCACGGCGCCCGACGGTTCGCACCATCTCGTGTGCCAGGGCGAGCAGCGGTTCCAGGTCGTCGATTATCTCAACGGCTGGCCGTTCTTCGTCGCGCGCGTGCTGCAAATCCCCGAGCCGGACGCGCGTACGCCCGAGATCGAGGCCCGCTTCGTCAATCTGAAGGCGCGGGCCGTCGAAGCGATCCAGTTGCTGCCGCAAGTTCCCGCCGATCTGCTTGCGGCGATCCAGTCGATCGAGACGCTGGCGGCGCTCGCCGATCTGGCGGTCGCTTACATGGACGTGAAGCCTGAAGAGAAGCAGGAGATCCTGGAGACGATCGATATTTCGGCGCGCATGGACAAGGTCTCGCGGCTCCTTGCCCATCGCATCGAAGTGCTGCGGTTGTCGCAGGAGATCGGCCGCCAGACCAAGGCGGCGCTCGACGAGCGTCAGCGCGAGGCGTTGCTGCGCGAGCAGATGGCGGCGATCCAGCGCCAGCTCGGCGAAGGCGAGGAAGGCAAGGCCGCCGAGATGGCCGAGCTCGACAAGGCCATCACCAACGCCAAAATGCCGAAGGAGGTCGAGGATCAGGCGCGCAAGGAATTGCGCCGGCTGCAGCGCATGCCGGAAGCGGCCGGCGAATACGGCATGGTGCGTACCTATCTCGACTGGCTGATCGAACTGCCCTGGGCTCTGCCCGAGGAAAAGCCGATCGACATCAAGGAGGCGCGGCGCATCCTCGACGAGGACCATTACGACCTCGACAAGATCAAGCGGCGCATCGTCGAATATCTTGCCGTGCGCAAGCTGGCGCCGCAGGGCAAGGCGCCGATTCTCTGCTTCGTTGGGCCGCCGGGCGTCGGCAAAACCTCGCTCGGCCAGTCGATCGCGCGGGCCATGGACAGAAAATTCGTGCGCGTGAGCCTCGGCGGCGTGCACGACGAGGCGGAAATCCGCGGTCATCGCCGCACCTATATCGGCGCGCTTCCCGGCAACATCATCCAGGCGATCCGCAAGGCCGGCGCGCGCAATTGCGTGATGATGCTCGACGAGATCGACAAGCTCGGCGCCGGCATCCAGGGCGATCCCGGCGCGGCTTTGCTCGAAGTGCTCGATCCCGAGCAGAACAACACGTTCCGCGACAATTATCTCGGCGTGCCGTTCGACTTGAGCCGCGTGGTGTTCATCACCACGGCGAACATGCTCGATACCGTTCCCGGTCCGCTGCGCGACCGCATGGAGATCATCAGCCTTGCCGGCTACACCGCCGACGAGAAGCTCGAGATCGCCCATCGCTACCTGGTGCGCCGGCAAATGGAGGCGAACGGGCTGAGAGCCGGAGAGGTCGAGATCGCCGACGAGGCGATCCGCGACATCATCCAGGATTATACGCGCGAGGCCGGCGTCCGCAGCCTGGAGCGCTTGATCGGTCAGGCGCTGCGCCATGCCGCCGTGCGCATCGCCGAAGGCAGCGGCGGGCCGATCCGCATCGAACGCGACGATCTCGCGGTCATTCTCGGCGCGCCGCAGTTCGAGAGCGAGACGGCGATGCGCACGAGCGTGCCCGGCGTTGCCACCGGCCTCGCCTGGACGCCGGTCGGCGGCGACATTCTCTTCATCGAGGCGACGCGCGTTCCCGGTTCCGGCAGATTGATCCTCACCGGTCAGCTCGGCGACGTGATGAAGGAAAGCGCCCAGGCCGCGCTGTCGATCGTCAAGAACCGGGCCGCTGCGCTCGGCATCGAGGCGAGCCGCTTCGAGAAGAGCGACATCCATATCCATGTGCCGGCCGGCGCCATTCCGAAGGATGGGCCGAGCGCCGGCGTCGCCATGTTCATGGCGCTGGTCTCCCTGCTCACCGAGCGCACCGTGCGCAGCGACACGGCCATGACCGGCGAGATCAGCCTGCGCGGCCTGGTGCTTCCGGTCGGCGGTATCAAGGAGAAGGTCGTCGGCGCGCACCGCGCCGGCATCAAGCGCATCATGCTGCCGGCGCGCAACCGCAAGGACTACGAGGACATTCCCGAGATCGCCCGCCGCGAGATGGAGTTCATCTGGTTGGAGCGCGTCGAAGAAGCGGTCGCGGCCGCACTCGAGCCGAAAAAGCCGGCGGAGGGCGCTTCCGCTTCGGTCCCGCATTTCGCCGGCGCCGAGGCGTGAGTTTCTTCTTCCCCACGACGCTGCGCGCGTGGCCGACCGTTCGATTAGCGAACAATTGCGAGCGAGCTTTCCGTCGTGTCGGGCGCTCTCGCCAAGCATGGATGATTCATGGCAAGACTAATCTCGCAAAACATTGCGGGGAAACGTTCCGATGAATATCAACGTCGGTAGGAAAGCCATCGCCGAAGCGACCGAGAAGCTGAAGAACTGGGGCCGTTGGGGCAAGGACGACCAGATCGGCACGCTTAACCACATCATGCCCGAAGACATCGTCAGGGCGGCGGGATTGATCCGCACCGGCAAGGTCTTCGCGCTCGGCATCCCGCTCGACCGCAACGGCCCGCAGACCGGCCTGTTCGGCGGCCGCTGGAATCCGATCCACACCATGCTGGCGACCGGAACCGACGCGGTCGCCGGCCGCTACGACAAGGTGCCGAACATCCGCTACGCCGACGACGCCATCAATCTGCCGGTGCAATGCGCCACCCACTGGGATTCGCTCGGCCACATCTTCTATGAGGACAAGATGTACAACGGCTTCGACGCGCGCGAGGTCGATTGCGGCGGCCTCGGCAAGCTCGGCATCGAACATTCAAAAAACAAGATGGTCGGCCGCGGCGTGCTGCTCGATATCGCGCGGTTTCGCGGCGTTCCCTGGCTCAAGGACGGCGAGGGCATCGCCAACGACGAGATCGACAGGTGCGCCAAGGAGGAGAACGTCGAGATCAGGCGGGGCGACTTCGTCATCCTGCGCACCGGCCAGATGGAGCGCTGTCTCAAGGAAAGGAAGTGGGGCGCCTATGCCGGCGGCGACGCGCCGGGCGTGAAATTCGAGAACTGCTACTGGTGCCAGGAGAAGGAGGTCGCGGCGATCTGCTCCGACACCTGGGGCGTCGAGGTGAGACCGAACGAGACCAAGGAAGTCAACCAGCCGTGGCACTGGGTGGTGATTCCGGCGATGGGGCTCACCATGGGCGAGATGTTCTATGTGAAGGAGCTCGCCGAAGATTGCGAGGCCGACGGCATCTACGAGTTCTTTTTCTGCGGTCCGCCGCTCATCATCACCGGCGGCACCGGCTCGCCGCTCAATCCGCAGGCGATCAAATAACCGTCACTTTCCTCCGCCACGGGAGGTTGCTGAAGAGTCGAGCACCTGCGGGTTGACGCAGTGCGGCGGCCGTTTGCCGTCGAGAAACGCGACGATGTTGTCGATCACCAGGTGCGCCATCTGCTCGCGTATTTCGCCGATGGCGCTGCCAAGATGCGGCGTCAGCACCACGTTGGGCAATTTCCGCAGATCCTTGCCGACTTTGGGCTCGTGCTCGAACACGTCGAGGCCGGCGCCGGCGATCCTTCTCTTTGCCAATGCGCGGATGAGCGCGGCCTCATCGACGATGGCGCCGCGCGCGGTGTTGATGAGGAATGCGGTCTTCTTCATCAAACCAAGCTCGCGCGCGCCGATCTGATGCCGCGTCTGGGCATTGAGCGGCGAGTGCAGCGAGACGAAATCGGATTCGCGCAACAATTGGTCGAGCGGGACGTAGGTGAGGCCCGCCTCGCGCTCCTCATGCTCCGGCTTGCGGCGCGGCGCCCAATAGAGCACGCGCATGGAAAAGCCGCGCGCGCGGCGCGCCACCGCCCTGCCGATCAGTCCGCCGCCGCCGATGAGGCCGATCGTCCTGCCCCAAACGAAGGAGCCGAGCAGGTGGCTCGATTGGGCGCCGGGAAATTGCCCCGCGCGCACCAAGCGGTCGCCTTCGACGATGCGCCGCGCTGCCGCCAGGATCAAGCCGAAAGCAAGGTCCGCAGTCGTTTCGGTGGTCAATGTCGGCACCACCGTTACCGGAATTCCGCGCGCGGTCGCCGCCTCGACATCGATGTGCGAGGGCGTGATCGATTGGGCGGCGATCAAATGCAGGTCCGGATTGGCCGCGATTATCCCGGCGTCGATGCGGTCGTGCAGCAGACAAAAGAGGATG
>JASHRY010000343.1 GCA_030037105.1 Xanthobacteraceae bacterium | reverse complement strand
CGCTCCGGCAATCTGCATGAATGCGGGTCCGATATCGAGCGCGTGCGCCGCGAAGCGCGGGCGAGAAAGGGATGGATCATGGACACTTATCTGTTGCGCCGAGCGGGCGGCGCGCGGCGCTAGATGACTTATCTTCGAGTCGCCATCTCGCTCTCGCTTTTTGGGCATGATCTTTTCGGAAAACCGGTTTCCACCCCGGATCAAGTCCGGGGCGGGCTTTTCCCGGATCATGCTCGAGCATTTTGTCACGCACCGCGTTCAAGCCGGAGGTCATCGATGTTTCCGCCGCAGCGCATCGTCTGCCTGACCGAGGAGACCGTGGAGACGCTTTATCTCCTCGGCGAAGAGCGCCGCATCGTCGGCATCTCCGGCTATGTGGTGCGCCCGCCGCGGGCGCGGCGCGAGAAGCCGCGGGTCTCCGCCTTCACCTCCGCCGACATTCCGAAAATCCTCGCGCTCAAGCCCGACCTGGTGCTCACCTTCTCCGATCTGCAGGCCGACATCGCGGCAACGCTGATCCGCCGCGGCGTCGACGTGCACGCCTTCAATCAGCGCACCATCGCGCAAATCCTCGACATGATCCGCACGCTTGGCGCTTTGGTCGGTGCCGCGGACCGCGCCGACCGGCTGGCGCGCGAGTTCGAGGCCGGGATCGCCGCGGCGCGGCGGCGCGCCGCGCGGCAAGAGCGGCGGCCGAAAGTCTATTTCGAGGAATGGGACGATCCGATGATTTCCGGCATCGGCTGGGTGTCGGAATTGATCGAGGCCGCCGGCGGCATGGACATTTTCGCCGACCGCGCCTCCGCCAAGTCGGCCAAGGACCGTATCGTGACGGCCGATGACGTGATCCGCCGCGAGCCGGATATCATCGTCGGCTCCTGGTGCGGCAAGAAGTTCCGCCCGGAGAAGGTCGCGAGCAGGCCGGGCTTCGAGCGCACGCCCGCGATCCGGCGCGGCGCGCTCTACGAGATCAAGTCGCCGCTCATCCTACAGCCGGGGCCGGCGGCGCTGACCGACGGACTCAAGGCGCTGGAAGCGATCATCAGCCATGCCGTCGCCGAAGACGCCACTGATATTGACGCTTTCAAAGCGCACGCATAGGCTTGAGAGGACGGTTCCCTTCGGGGATCAAAAGGGAACGCAGTGCGAGCGAGAGATTGCTCCATGCTGCGGCTGCCCCCGCAACTGTAAGCGGCGAATCCTCCGTTATATGTCCACTGGGACTTCGGATCCTGGGAAGGCGACAGAGGGTGGCGACCCGCGAGCCAGGAGACCTGCCGTCAGCCGTGGTCACACGCGGACACGTCGGTCGGGGTGTACCGGCGCGGGGCGAACCTCATCGTCCTTCGGGATGTGCGGGGAGGCTTTGTTCGCGGTGACGTGCCACAGGCGTGCCACCCGAGGTGCCTCCTATGTCCGCCCAATCCGTCGCGACGCGGCGCGGCTGTTGCCGCGCCGGCCGTTTTCCTGCATTCCGTTGTTTCCTTCTTTCAACATCGACGTTCGCGGCGGCGGCGCTGATCGCCGCCAATCCTTGCGCCGCGCAGACGGCACCGGGACCGACAACGAAAAATCAAGGCGAGTTGCCTTCGGTCAACGTTGCGGCTCCGGTTCCGAAGCCGCGCGCGCGGCCGGGAGAACCCGGCGCACAGTTCGGGCAGCGGAGGGCGAAGCCGCGAGCATCGCCGAAAGCGCAATCGAGCGCGGCGAGACGCGCTGCGCCGCCGGCACCCGGCACGGCCACGACGCCGCTCAACACCAACGTCATCGCGGCCAGTGCGACCCGGCTAGGCCTCACCGTCCGCGAGACGCCGGCGACGGTCGAAGTCGTCGATCAACAGACCATCCAGGAGCAGGGCTATCGCACCACCGCCGAAATCGGCGAGGGCGCGGTCGGCGTATTGGACCTCAACTCGGCGGGCGCGCCGGCCAACTTTTCGATGCGGGGCTTCACCTTCGGCGAGGTGAACGTCCTCTACAACGGAATTTCGGTCGGTGTGGCAAGCGACACGACCCGCGTGATGGACACGGCCAATCTCGACCAAGTCGAGTTCCTCAAGGGCCCGTCGGCGCTGATGTCAGGGATCATGGCGGTCGGCGGCTCGGTCAACTACGTCAGCAGGCAGCCGACCACGGGTCCGATCCAGAACGAGTTGGACCTGTCGGTGGATTCGCTGGGTACATTCCGCTCGCATTACGGCTCGGGGGGCAGCACGGCAGTGCCCGGCCTCGACTATCGCGTCGACCTGACCGCGTCCGACATCAACAGTTTCATCGACGGCGACTACCGAGACCTGACGGACCTCGCTACGCAGTTCAATTATCACGTCAACGATAACCTCACGACCTTCGTGGCAATCGATTACAAGAAGGATTCCGGCCACGCCTACTGGGGCACGCCGCTGGTGCCGACCTCGTTTGCCGGACCTTTCGCCACAAGCGGTGTTGTCTCAGGCAACATGATCAACACGTTCAGCGGGACGACCATCGGTCCGGTGACGGTCGACTCCCGCACACTGACAACCAACTATAACGTCGCCGACAATTCCACCGGCGCCGAGGAGCTGTGGCTGCGCAGCGGATTCGAATGGACGCCGCTCAACAACGTCACCGTCAAGGATCAGGCCTACTACTTTCAGGCCCAGCGTCATTGGGTTGACAGCGAGACCTATGCCTTCGACGACGGATCGGTTTTTGCGCCCAACGTCATCGACCGCGATCGGTTCTTTGTAACGCACAACCAGCACGTGGTCGGCAACAACCTCGATCTTTTGTGGGACTCTCGGCTGTTGGGCATGGACAATCGCCTTGCGGCACAGCTCCAGGTGAGTGGAGATTGGATAACGTTTGTGGAAGAGGGCAATCCCAATGATTATCCCTACGACTACGTGTCGGTGATCGATCCGGTCCAGGGACTTTATGGTCCAATGTTTCCGGATACCCGGAATAAAGAACTCGACGACGTCGCCCTGGCATTCGAGGACCGTCTGAAGATTACGCCCGTGTTCGCGCTGATTGGCGGCGTTCGCGTGGACGATTGGACGCTCGATAGCAACGGTGTCGACTACGACGGATCGATTCCATCCGGAGAGCCGTTCACTCAGACCTGGCGGCCGGTCTCCTATCGCGCGGCCTACACCTATGAGCCGATCCCCAACATGATGTTCTATAGCATGTACGCCACGTCGTACGATCCGGCGGCCGCCGACGTCTTCTCCGTCAACTCTTCGGTGCCGCTGGCGTTGACGAGTGCAGCAACCTACGAGACCGGCGTCAAGCAGATGCTGTGGGACAACAGGGCGGAGTGGACTTTCGCTGCCTACGACATCACCCGGCGTAACGTCTATGTGCCAATCACGGACACGACGTACTCTCTTGCCGGCGAGATCACCACCAAGGGCATTGAGCTGGCCGGCGCGGTGCGTCCGATCGACTCCTTGAAGCTCTGGGGCAATCTCGCGTTGACGCAGGCCCGTTACGGAAATTTCGACAGCGTCAACGGCGACTGGACCGGCAACACGCCGTCGAATGTCGCTCCGATCATCGTCAATGCCGGCGTCTCCTATCGCTTCAACGATTGGCACTGGCCATTGGAGATCGGCGGTTCGGTGCGCCACGTCGGCAACCGCTATGTGTTCGAGGACGACGCTACGACCATGGACGCTTATACGACCGCCGATGTCTATGCATTCGTCGATGTTCCTGGAAAGGACTTTGGACGGCCGGACCTTAGCAATCTGCGACTGACGTTCCGGATACGCAACCTGACCAACGTTGTTTACGCCGCGTTTTCCGATCCGGGCTATCCGGACCAAGTCTACCTCGGCGATCGGCGGACCTATGAGATTGGCGCGCATTACAGATGGTGAACCTACGCCGCAATGATGCGTGCCCTCGTCCTGCTGCGCCGCTGGCGATGAACGAGCGGCCGCCCTCGATGAGCACGGAGCAACGGCCCGGCGACCGGACGTTAATCCGCAAGCTGCTGCTATTCTTCGCCTTTGTTTACGTGGTTGAGGGACTCGCACAGCCTGATGGACTGATCGCGCAACCTCTCAGCTATTATCTGAAGACCTCGGAACGCTGGACGCCTACGCAGATTACAGCCTTCATATCGGTTTTGTATCTAGCTTGGATCATCAAGCCACTCTACGGACTGATTTCGGACTTCGTCCCGCTGTTTGGATACCGGCGCAAAAGCTACCTGGTACTCGTGAACATTCTGGCGGTTGTCGGCTTTGTCTGGGCAACGCAACTCTCCGAGCCGAGCATGCTGTTTTTCGCGCTGGCGGCTACCGCCTATGCGATGGCGATATCGAGCACACTATGTGGCGCCGTGCTGGTGGAAAACGGCCAACGTTTTCGCGCGAGTAGTCGCTTCGTTAATCACCAATGGCTCTGGTATAATATCGCTACCATCGCGGCCGCGGTCGGTGGCGGCCAACTTGTTCAGCACTTATTGCCGCAAGAGGCGCTCCACGGCGCTGCGGCAATTGCCGCTTTCGCGCCTGTCGTCGTTATCGCGGGTGCGTTGCTTCTGGTTCCCGAGCGGAAAGTCTCAATCAACGTACAAGGAATGAAGGACTCTTTCGAGAGTCTCAAATCATCCTTCAGACGACGCGAGCTATGGCTTATTGCGGTATTTTTGTTTTTGTACAATTTCAGCCCTGGTTTGAGCACACCGCTCTACTTCACCATGACCGACACCCTGAAATTTTCACAAAGCTATATCGGAATTTTGTCTTCGATTTCGGCTTTGGGTTGGATAGTCGGTGCGTTGCTCTATCGGCCGTGCTTTGGCGACTTGAGCCTCAAGCAATTGCTGAACATCAGCATCGGAGTCGGCGCGTTCACAACCGCCACATTCCTTTTTCTCACAAGCGAGGCCTCAGCTGCCATTATTTATTTTGATGCCGGGTTTGGTGGAATGCTCGCTATGGTCGCCACGCTGACGCTCGCCGCCGACTACTGCCCGAAAGGGGCCGAAGGCTTCACCTTTGCCGCGCTTATGTCCGTAGGCAATCTCGCGTCGACGATAGCCAACAATGTCGGCGCGCTTCTCTATACACTTGTTTTCGACCAAAACTTGCGGCCGCTTGTCGTGATCTCGGCGGCAGCCACAGCCGCTGCCTTCTTCGTTGTGCCTCTGCTCCGGCTCGGCGGCAAAATGCAGGGCGAGCCGGGTTGAGCCTGCTTTCCTGCTGAAATCCGTCGTCGCCACGCCAATAACGTGTGAACTTAAGTCCGCTCGCGTCGACTCCACCGTTGGCTTTTTGACGGTTTGTACAGGCTCGACCGGCCCATTTTCATGGGGCGGCCGCGGTTGCGGACGGTGCTGGTCGTTGGGCTATGCGGCGGCGGCTTCGTGTTCGGCCTCACCGGCGTCGTACTGGCCTTGTGCCGGCTGCGGCTGTCATTGCGTCGTTAACGGCTGTGCGGCGACGCGGGCAGGCCATTTCCACGACGGCGATTTGACGACGGTTCCGGTTTTTGTTTACCTTTCGCGTGACGGTTCCTCGTTGGGGACCAAAAGGGAACGCAGTGCGGGCGAAACTTCGCCCAATGCTGCGGCTTCCCCCCGCAATTGTAAGCGGCGAATCGGCGTCCCCAAATCGCCACTGTGCGGCGCAGCTTTTGCCGCGTCGGCTGTTCCGCTCCGATCCTTTTTGCCGGCCACTTAGTCATCGCTCGCAAGTTTGAGATGTGCTAAAATTCGAGAAAAGGGATTTGCTCATGACTCTCGACCTCCTGCGCCTTCCCGCTGCAGCGAAGCGGATTGCTCCGGTCGACCTGCGCGGCGCGCCCTTCTTTTGTTTGCTCCTGCTCACGGCAGCCTGCGCGCTGGCGAGCTTCGCCTTTGCCTGCGCCGCGCCGTTTGCGGCTTTTGCCGTCATTGCCGCCGCCATGCTGCCGCTGCCGGCGGCGCTTGCGGTGATGGCCGGCGCGTGGCTTGCCAATCAGGCGATCGGCTTCGGTGCGCTCGGCTATCCGCACAACTGGAATACCGTGTTTTGGGGTTTTGCCATTGGCGCCGCCGCGCTGGTCGCGACCGCTGCGGCGCGGCTTGTGCTGCGTGCGCTGCCGCGGACCAATGCGCCGGTTGCGCTCGTCTTGGCATTGGTCGGCGCCTACGCGGCTTATGAGATCGTCTTGCTCGCGTTCACCGCGTTCTTGGGCGGGACCGGCGCTTTCACTGTGGCGATTGTCGCCCGACTCGGCCTGTTGAACGTGGTGTGGCTGATCGGTCTCGTCGCGACCTGCGCCCTCTTTCGTTTCCTCGGCGCATTCCGCGAGCGCCATGCATTATCGCCGAGGGCTTGACGGTTGGTGACCGCGACCGCCGTCGGCGCGGCCGAACTCCATGTGCTCAGCGGCGGCGCCATGCGCCGGTTCATGGTCGAAGCCGCGCCGCTCTTCGAGCGCGAAAGCGGCCACACGGTAATCATCCGCTTTGGGGCGACGCGCGAGCAGAAGGCGGCGATCGAAGCCGGCGCGGCATTCGATATCGCTTTATTGCCGCGCGCGGCCATCGATCAGTTGATCGAAGTCGGCAAGATCGCGCCCGGTACGCCGACCCTTGTCGCGCGCTCGGTCGTCGGTCTCATGGTACGCAACGGAGCACGCGTGCCGGATATCGGCACGGTCGACGCGTTCGTGAATCTGCTGCGGCGCGCGAAATCGATTTCCTACAGCAAGGGCCCGAGCGGCGAGTACGTGGCCGAGCTGCTGCAACGCCTCGGCCTCGCGGCGGGAATGCGGGACAAGACCGTGTTCGCGATCGGCCGCCCGGTCGGCGAGGTCGTCGCCTCGGGCGAAGCCGAGATCGGCATGCAGCAGATCATCGAAAATCAGCCGGTGAAGGGCGCGCATCTCGTCGGCCCGCTGCCGCGGGAGCTCGGCAACTTCGTGCCGTATACGGCGGGCTTTCGCGCCGGAGCCGCGGCGAGCGCGGCGGCGCGCGCCTTCGTTAAGTTCCTCGGCTCGCCCGAAGCGGTACGGATCATCCGCGCCAAGGGCATGGAGGCGGGATAGGCTTGCCGTTCGGGGTCGCGCGCCGCGAGGGGCCCGCACTCCCTATGTCGTCGCCGGAAGACATCGCGGATATGCTTGCGCCATCGCGCTTTCATGCCCATATGGCTTGACTTCGACCGGTGGCGCCGATACATACCGCGCACTTTTCGGCAGGCGGTGAGCTTCGCCCGTCGGAACGGCTTGTCCGGGTCCTTGCAAGCTATTGAAAGCGGGTTGCTTTCTTGGCTCGTCGGATGCGGCGTGACGCCTCGACCTAAGCAAGCTCAAACGCTGCCTCTGACTTCGGAAAGTCAGATCGACGAAGACGCACGACCGCGGTGACGGTGTCGCGGTCCTCTGCCAGGTCCAAGCGCGCCCTTCCGCGCCGGGAAGCGGAAGGCGCTATTCGTTTGCGCGAATATTGTTCGCGCGACCAAAACGGGCGCGAGCCCGGAAGCAACGCGGGGCACCGCTCCGCAACAGAAGCAATGCGGAGCACGCGCTCCGCAACTGAGAAAGAGAGTTCAGGCAGGCGATGCCGACGGTCAATCAGCTCATTCGCAAGCCGCGGGTGACGCAGCACGCGAAGAAGAAGGTGCCGGCGCTGCAGCAGAGCCCGCAAGAGCGCGGCGTGTGCACGCGCGTCTATACGACCACGCCGAAGAAGCCGAACTCGGCGCTGCGCAAGGTCGCCAAGGTCCGCTTGACCAACGGCTTCGAGGTCATCGGCTACATCCCCGGCGAGGGCCATAATCTGCAGGAGCACTCGGTGGTGATGATCCGCGGCGGCCGCGTCAAGGATCTGCCGGGCGTGCGCTACCACATCCTGCGCGGCGTGCTCGACACCCAGGGCGTGAAGAACCGCAGGCAGCGGCGGTCCAAATACGGCGCCAAGCGGCCGAAGTGATGGGAGCTTAGACGATGTCCCGCCGCCACCGAGCAGACAAGCGCGAGGTCCTGCCCGACCCGAAATTCGGCAACGTCGTGGTCACGAAATTCATGAACTCGGTGATGCATGCCGGCAAGAAGTCGGTCGCCGAGACCATTGTCTACGGCGCGCTCGACCTGATCGAGGGCAAGACCCGGCAGAATCCGGTCGCCGTGTTCGAGCAGGCGCTCGACAACGTCATGCCGGCGATCGAGGTGCGCTCGCGCCGCGTCGGCGGCGCCACCTATCAGGTGCCGGTCGAGGTGCGTCCTTCGCGCCGGCAGGCGCTCGGCATCCGCTGGATCATCGCCGCGGCGCGCGATCGCAACGAGAAGACCATGACCGAGCGGCTCTCCGCCGAGCTGCTCGACGCGTCGAACAACAGGGGAAACGCCGTCAAGAAGCGCGAGGACACGCACAAGATGGCGGAAGCCAACCGTGCGTTCTCGCACTATCGCTGGTGAAGCGCCCGAGCGAAGGAATTTCCCCCATGCCCCGCACCCATCCGATCGAGGATTACCGCAACTTCGGCATCATGGCGCACATCGATGCCGGCAAGACGACGACGACCGAGCGCATCCTCTATTACACCGGCAAGAACTACAAGATGGGCGAGGTGCACGAAGGCTCCGCCACCATGGATTGGATGGAGCAGGAGCAGGAGCGCGGCATCACCATCACCTCGGCGGCAACCACCGCGCTGTGGAACGGCAAGCGTCTCAACATCATCGACACGCCCGGCCACGTCGACTTCACCATCGAGGTGGAGCGCTCGCTGCGCGTGCTCGACGGCGCCGTGTGCATCCTTGATTCCAATCAGGGCGTGGAGCCGCAGACCGAGACGGTCTGGCGCCAGGGCGACAGGTACCACGTGCCGCGCATCGTGTTCTGCAACAAGATGGACAAGGTCGGTGCCGACTACTTCCAGTGCCTTAAGGACATCGTCGATCGCCTCGGCGCCAGGCCGGTCGCCGTTCAGCTCCCGATCGGGGTCGAGAGCCAGTTCAAAGGGATCATCGATCTCGTGCGCATGGTCGGCGTCGTCTGGGACGAAGAGACGCTCGGCGCCGAATATCACGATATCGAGATTCCGGCCGAGTTGTTGGATCAGGCCAAGGAATACCGCGAGAAGCTGATCGAAGCGGCGGTCGAGTTCGACGACGGCGTCATGGCCGCCTATCTCGACGGCCGGGAACCCGACGTGGCGACGCTCAAGCGCCTCATCCGCAAGGCGACCGTGGCCGGCGCCTTCTTTCCGGTTCTCTGCGGCTCGGCGTTCAAGAACAAGGGCGTGCAGCCGCTGCTTGACGCCGTGGTCGATTACCTGCCGTCGCCGCTCGACGTGCCGCCGATCAAGGGCGTCGACCTCAAGGGCAACGAGGTCGAACGCAAGCCGTCGGACGCCGAACCGCTAGCGATCCTGGCGTTCAAGATCATGGACGACCCGTTCGTCGGCACCATCACTTTTTGCCGCATCTATTCCGGCACGCTCGAGAGCGGCACCGGGGTGATGAACTCGACCAAGGAACGCCGCGAGCGCGTCGGCCGCATGCTCTTGATGCACGCCAACAACCGCGAGGACATCAAGGAGGCTTATGCCGGCGACATCGTGGCGCTGGCCGGCCTCAAGAACGTGCGCACCGGCGACACGCTGTGCGACCCGCAGAAGCCGGTGATCCTGGAAAAGATGGAATTCCCCGATCCGGTCATCGAGATCGCCATCGAGCCGAAGTCGAAGGCCGACCAGGAGAAGCTCGGCATCGCGCTCGCCAAGCTAGTCGCCGAGGATCCCTCGTTCCGCGTCACCACCGATCCCGAATCGGGGCAGACCATCCTCAAGGGCATGGGCGAGCTGCATCTCGACATCAAGGTCGATATCCTCAAGCGCACCTACAAGGTCGAGGCCAATATCGGCGAACCGCAGGTCGCCTATCGCGAGAAGATCACGCGGCCGGCGACCGTCGACTATACGCACAGGAAACAGACCGGCGGCCACGGCCAATATGCCCGCGTCAAGATCGTCGCCGCGCCGGGCGCGCCCGGCTCGGGCTTCGTGTTCGAGAACGAGGTGGTCGGTGGCGCCGTGCCCAAGGAATTCATCCCGGCGGTCGAGAAGGGCCTCGAAGGGGAGTTGAATTCGGGCGTGCTCGCCGGCTTTCCGGTGGTCGACCTGAAGGCGAGCCTCGTCGACGGCGATTCGCATCCGGTCGATTCGTCGTCGATGGCGTTCGAGATTTGCACGCGCGCCGCCATGCGCGAGGCGCTGCAGAAGGGCGCCCCGATGCTGCTCGAGCCGATCATGAAGGTCGAGGTGGTGACGCCCGAGGACTATACCGGATCGGTCATCGGCGACCTCAATTCGCGGCGCGGCCAGATCCAGGGACAGGACCGGCGCGGCAACGCCAACGTCATCGCCGCGATGGTGCCGCTCGCCAACATGTTCTCCTACGTCAACAATTTGCGCTCCATGAGTCAGGGGCGCGCCACTTTCACCATGCAGTTCGACCACTACGCCGAAGTGCCGAAAGGCATCGCCGACGAGGTGCAGGCGAAATTCGCCTGATCGACGGGAATTCAAGAGGATCAAAGGAGCCGGAACGGAGAGCCCCATGGCCAAGGAAAAATTCCAGCGCACCAAGCCGCACTGCAACATCGGCACGATCGGCCATATCGATCACGGCAAGACGACGTTGACGGCGGCGATCACCAAGGTCCTGGCGGAAAAGGGTCAGGCGCAATTCACCGCCTACGACCAGATCGACAAGGCGCCGGAGGAGAAAGCGCGCGGCATCACCATCGCCACCGCGCACGTCGAATACGAGACCGACAAGCGCCATTACGCGCACGTCGATTGTCCCGGCCACGCCGACTACGTCAAGAACATGATCGTCGGCGCCGCGCAGATGGACGGCGCCATCCTGGTGGTCAGCGCCTCCGACGGTCCGATGCCGCAGACCCGCGAGCATATCCTGCTCGCCCGCCAGGTCGGCGTGCCGGCGCTCGTCGTCTATCTCAACAAGGTGGACATGGTGGACGATCCCGAGCTTCTCGAACTGGTCGAGCTCGAAGTCCGCGAGCTTCTGTCCAAGTACAATTTCCCCGGTGACAAGATCCCGGTGATCAAGGGCTCGGCGCTGGCGGCGCTCGAGGGCAAGAACGACGAGATCGGCAAGGCCTCGATCCTGGCGCTGATGAAGGCGGTAGACGACTACATCCCGCAGCCGGAGCGTCCCAAGGACCAGCCGTTCCTGATGCCGGTCGAAGACGTGTTCTCGATCTCCGGCCGCGGCACGGTATGCACCGGCCGAGTCGAGCGCGGCGTCATCAAGGTCGGCGACGAAGTCGAGATCGTGGGCATCAAGCCGACGCAGAAGACCGTGGTCACCGGCGTCGAGATGTTCCGCAAGCTGCTCGATCAGGGCGAAGCCGGCGACAACGTCGGTTGCCTGCTGCGCGGCACCAAGCGCGAGGAGGTGGAACGCGGGCAGGTGCT
>JASHRY010000342.1 GCA_030037105.1 Xanthobacteraceae bacterium | reverse complement strand
CGCCATGGCGGTGATCGAGGCCGGGGCGAGAAAACGACCCGACTACCCGGCCCGGCCGCCTTTGTGAGCGCGAACTTTCGCCGCAACATCCGCGCGATGTGACCGGGTTGCGCTCCCGGCGCAATTAAACAACCAGCAGGTCGAGGATGCCCGCACCGGCCCCGAGTTCGGCTGTCGTTCCGGCGGCGGCGACTTCGCCGCGCTGCATCACTATGACCCGTTGGCAGATGCGCATCGCCAATTCAGGATTCTGGTCCACCAAGATAAGCGCGAGGCCGCCTTCGTGCGTCGCGGTAAGGAGGGCCCGGGTCAGGTCCTGGACAATCGAGGGCTGCAAGCCCTGCGATAATTCGTCGACGATGAGTAGGCGCGGTCCGGTTGCCAGCGCGCGCGCGATGGCAAGTTGCTGCTGTTGACCTCCGGACAGCGTACCGGCCGGCTGGTTGGCGAGGCTCTCAAGCGCAGGGAAGAGTTGATAAACGTCCAGTTCGCTGTTTGCGTAAGCAGAAAGCCGCGCCAAGCGGATGTTCTCGGCCACGGAGAGGCGCGCAAACACGCCGCGATCATCGGGGACATAGGTGATGCCGAGCCGCGCGAACGCCCGCGGATTGCGCGCCGGCTGCGGCCGCTCGTCGACCCGCACCTCGCCGGCAAAGCGATCGGCCAGGCCAACGAGAGTGCGCAAGAGCGTGGTCTTACCCATTCCGTTGCGGCCGAGCACCGCGAGAGTTTCGCCGGGATCGAGGTCGAAAGATACGTCCTTGACGATATGGATCGCCCCATATCCGCCGTCGATGTTGCGGGCCGATAAGAGCATGGCTCAGGCCAATCCCAGATAAGCGCGGCGCACTTCGGCATTCGCGGACACCTGATCCATCGTCCCCTCGCTGATCACTCTGCCGCGATGCAGGCAGATGACGCGATCCGCCAGATCGCGCACGATCTCCATGTCGTGCTCGACGCAGACGATGGCGCAGCCGACCTGCGCGCGCAGCGACCGCAGCGTTTTGGCGAGTGCGTCCGCTTCGTGCCGCGCCAGCCCCGCGGCCGGTTCGTCAAGCAACAGGACGGCCGGTTGCGAGCACAACGCCATGGCGATTTCGAGCGAGCGGCGATCGCTGAGCGAGAGCATCTCGACACGCTGATCGCCATAGTCATGTTCGAGACGCGCATAAGCATCGGGCAGCGGGACCACCATGCCCGCTTCCTGGCGCGCAAGAATGAGATGCTCGGCCACCGTCAAGCCGGGAAACAGGCTGGGAATCTGAAAGGTGCGCGCCAGTCCGGCGGCGACGCGGCGATGCGGCGGCGTGGTCTCAATGCGCTCGCCGCGCAGTATGACCCGGCCGGAATCGCATTCGATTGCGCCCGACAAGACGTTGATCAGCGTCGTCTTTCCGGCGCCGTTGGGGCCGATCAAGCACACAATTTCGCGCGCTTTGACTCGCAGATCGACGCCGTCGAGCACGGTATTGCCGGCGAAGCGCTTGAAGATCGCCTCGGCGGCGAGCACGTCGCCGCCGATTTCGCGCGCCGGCGCCGCCGGGACGGCACCCACGGGCGTGGTATCGGCGAGCTGCTGACCGACGCGAAACACGCCGGCGATCCCGTTGGGCACCAACAAGACCGAAAGAATGAACAGGACGCCGAGCATCAGTAGGTAGGAATTGCCCATCGAGCTCGCCAACGCATCCTGACCATAGGTCAAGGCCACGGCGCCGACGAACGGCCCCAGCAGGGTGGCCCTGCCGCCCACCGCCACCCAAACCAGCACTTGCGTCGAAAGCACGATGCCGACGCGGTCGGGGCTGACGCTCGACATCCACGGCGCCGACAGGCAGCCGGCGATCGCCGAGATGATGGCGCTGAGCGTGAAGGCGACCACGCGCTCGCGGAAGATCGGGATGCCGAGATGTTCGGCGCGGCGGTCGTTGAGCCGGATCGCGGTTAGCCGATTGCCCAACGGCCGGCGCAAAACGGCGAACCATACCAGCGCGACAACGCAAATCGTGGCGACGAAGCAAGTATAATAATATGAGTAGGTCGACGTGAGCGGCGGCACATAGAGACCCGAGCTGCCTCCGGTCACCGACCACCAATCGCGCGCCACTTTCTCGGCGAGCAAAGTGATGGCGAGCGTGAGCACCGCCATGGTTGAGGGATTGGTGACGCGGCGCAAGCCGACCGCCGCGGTGAAGGCGCCCAGCATCGCCGCAAGCGCGACGCCGACCACGCCGCCGAGCAGCGCCGTGCCGTGCCGGACCAACGCGACCGCCACGCCGTACGTGCCGAGCCCGAAGAACACCGCCTGGCCGATGGAGATGATGCCGGTGCGGCCCCAGGCGAGATCGAGCCCGATGGCGAACAGTCCATAGGTCAAGCCGAGCCCGATCAGTCCGACCTTAAACTCGCTGAGGTAGAAGGGGCAAAGCGCGGCGGCGATAAAAAGCACCAAGCCGATGGCGCGACCGGAATTGAGCATTCCGGTCGCGCCGAACTCGCGCCGCAAAATTTTCACCTGAAAGGCACGCCAAGTCTTCGCTGCTATGATTGAATTGTTGGCCATATTGCCCGTGCGTGCCATCGCAAAGGCGTCACGCGCCTTCGCACTTCAGGTCGTTCTTGACCAAGCCAACATCCTTGACGATCTTGTACAGGCCGCCTTTCTGGATCTGGGTGATGTACATCGGATAGCGGATGTTCATCGTGGCCGGATCGACCTCAAGCGGCTTGTCGGACAAAATCGTCCTGGCGGTGATGCCCTTGAAGGCATTGAACACCGCCTTCTTGTCATAGGTGCCGGCCTTCTCGACTGCCGCTTTGATGAAGTCGAACGAGTAGTAGGCCGTGGTGCCGACCAGCGGGATCGGAGCCGGACCGTACTTCTTGTGGTAGGCTGCCTTGAACTTCTCGTTGGCGGCGGTCTTGATGTCCTCGCTGTAGCGCACGGCCGCATATTGGCCGTCCACCGCGTCGCCCATGGCCGGATAGAATTCCGGCTGCAGGTTGACGCCGGTGAGATGCGCGCTCGGCAACAGGCCGAGGCTTTGCGCCTGCTTGACGAAGCCGATGGCGTCGCCGCCGACCACGCCCGAGAAGATGACGTCGGGATTGGCCGACTTGATCTTGGCGATTGTGCTGGACCAATCGGCGGTGCCAAGCGGGGCGTACAGCTCGTCGACAACCGAGCCGCCAATCTGGGAGATGTAACGCTTGGCGACGGCGAGATAGGCGTGCGGGAAGGAGAAGTCCGAACCGATCAGCAGGAACTTCTTGCCGAACTTCTCCGCCATGAACGGCACCAACGGGGCGCACAGATCGAACGAGTTCTCGCCCAACATCACCGTGGTGGAGTTGCAGAATTTGTACCAGAAGCCGGCCTCGGGGAAAAGCACCGGCACGCCGGCGGCCGCACAGATCTTGCTCGCCACCTCCTCCTCGTCGCCGGTGATGGTGCCGACGATCATGTCGACTTTTTCTTCCTGGATGAACTTCTTCACCACGGTGCCGCACACTGCCGGTACCGCCTGTGTGTCTTGGGTAATGGCTTCGACCTTGTGTCCGGCGATGCCGCCGGCGGCGTTGATCGTATCGAGGCCGAGGTTGAAGCCTTTTTGCATTGACGAGCCTTCCGGCGCGACCGGGCCGGTCAACGGTGCGACGAACCCGATCTTGTAGGGCCGCGGTCCCTTGAAGGCGGCGAATGCGGGCCTGCCGAGAACGGCGGCCGCGGCGATGCCGCCGACGGCTTGGGTGAATGCGCGTCGGGAAAGACGCGCAGACAGCATTTTATTCGGTTCCGGTAGCGTACGTTCACTCATGACGCTTTCTCCCTTGCTGGTTTCCAGGACCAGGAAATGCCCTGGGGTTTGAGAACGATGAAGAGAGCCAACAACCCGAACAGGATGCTCTCGGCAACGGTGATGTTGAGATAGGCTTGCAGCAGCGTGAAGATGAATTCGACCGCCACGGCTCCAACCACGGGGCCGGCGAGCGATCCCTGCTTGGAGATCAGCACGGCGAAGAAGGCGGGCGCCAGGAAAGAGAGTCCGAGCGTGGGATTGATGGCGATGGTGGGCGCGATCAGCGCGCCGGCAAGCACGGCAAGCGCCGTGGCCAGCGAAAAGACCACAGCAAATACGCGCTGCGGCGAAATGCCGAGCACCGAGGCCATTTCCACATTGTCGATCGACGCCCGCAACCGCAGCCCAAGCGAGGTGCGGTAAACCACGAGCAGCAGGATCGCGAGCACAACGACGATGCCGAGGACGACGACGATGCGATATTCCGGGTAGGCCACGCCGCCGACGGTGACGAAGCCCCTAAGCGGCTGGTCGATGCCCTTTTGCGAAACCGTGAAGATGGTGGCGACGCCTTGCTCCAGCACGATGCCGACGCCCCACGTCGCCAGCAGCGTCGCCATGAAGCCTTTGTCGTAAACCCAGCGCAGCACGCCGCGCTCGAGAATGAACCCGAGGAAAAATCCGAGGACGCAGGTGATGAGCAGCGCGAGCGGAAACGGCAGGCCGCGCAACGCATACATCGAGTAGGCGCCGACCATCATCAGGTCGCCCTGGGCGATGTTGACGATTTTCAATTCGCCGAGAATCAGCCCAAGGCTGAATGCCACCAGCGCCAGCCCCGCCGATACCCATATGAAGTCGAGCAAAATCTGAACCGAACCGCTCATCGACCCGACGCTCTTCGCCCGCCTGAGCCGCGGCAACGTCGATCTGATAGGCTTGCCGATTTCGCAAGCCATGATCCCGCAGCCCCGCCCAGCGAAATCACGATATCGCAAGTCGAAAGCGCTTCCCAGCCTTGCGCGGCACGGGCGCTTTCTCCGCCCGGTCGCGACCATGGCAAGGGCGACGTTACCGTTCGCAGCCCCGGATTCCAGCGGGAAATCGTTGAATATCAGTGGGATAATATTGACTGCGCCTCACGGTTGCAGCGTCACGCCTGCCGCCACGTCGCCGCGGCGGCGATCTCCAGTTCCGTAGTTGTGACGATGAATTGCCCGGCCCATCCGGATGTTTGGGGGCACCGGCGGCTGCATCGGCGTTTCGAGACCGTGCGCGCCGTCAACCGGCCGTCACCTCTTCGGGCGAGATATATTCGGCCTGCGCGCGCTGCTCCACCGGCTTCGTCGCCTGCGTCAGGTTATAGGCGCTATGGACCAGCGCCATGTGCGAGAAGGCTTGAGGAAAGTTGCCGACCAGGCGCTTCGCCCGCGGATCGTATTCTTCGCTGAGCAAGCCGACGTCGTTGCGCAATCCGATGAGCCGCCGGAATAGCCGCTCGGCATCGGCGACGCGGCCCTGCAGCGTGTAGACGTCGGCGAGCCAGAAGCTGCATGCCAGGAAGGCGCCTTCGCCGGCAGGCAGGCCGTCGTCGCCCTGCTCGGTGTCGTAACGCATCACCAAGCCCTCGCGGAGCAAACGACGCTCGACCGCCGCCACGGTGCCTCTTACGCGCGGATCGGAAATCGGCAAGAAGCCGACGCAAGGAATGAGCAACAGGCTGGCGTCGAGCTGCTTCGAGCCGTAGGACTGCACGAAACTGCCCAGCTCGTCGTCAAACCCCTTCGCGCACACCTCCGCGCCAATCTCTTCCCGTATTCCGCGCCATTCGTCGAGTGGCCCTTCCAGCCCGAACGTTTCCGCGCTCTTGATCGCGCGGTCGAAGGCCACCCAGGCCATCACCTTGGAATGGGTGAAGTGCCGCGCCGCGCCGCGCACTTCCCAGATGCCCTGGTCGGGCTCGTTCCAGACGTCCTTCAGATGATCGAGAAAGGCGAGCTGCGTCGCCCATCCCGATTCATTGGTCGACAGGCCGCTGCGGCGCGCCTGATGGTGGACGTCCATGATCTCGCCGAAGACATCGAGCTGGAGCTGGCTGTGGGCGGCGTTGCCGATGCGCACCGGCGCGGAATTTTCATAGCCGGGCAGCCACGGCGCGGTCCATTCGGTCAGCCGCCGCTCGCCGGCGATGCCGTACATGATCTGCAATTGAGCGGGGCTGCCGGCGACCGCGCGCAGCAGCCATTCGCGCCAAGCCTGCGCCTCCTCGTAATAGCCGGCGTGCATGGCGCCGAGCAGAACCAGCGTGGCGTCGCGCAGCCAGCAGAAGCGGTAATCCCAGTTGCGCTCGCCACCGAGCTGCTCCGGCAGCGAGCTGGTGGGAGCGGCGACCATGCCGCCGGTCGGCGCGTAGGTCAGCGCTTTGAGCGTGATCATCGAGCGCAAGACGGCTTGCGACCATGGCCCGGCGAAGCGGCATTTGGCCGACCAGTCGCGCCAGAACGTCTCCGTATCCGCCAACGCCCGCGCCGGATCGAAGGACTCATCCAACGGCCGGTGCGACGGCAAATAGCTCAGAACAAAGGGGATCGTCTCGTCGCGATTGATGACGAACTCGCCAACCGTGGTCATATCCTCACCGCGCAGATGCACGGGCGTGTGCATGACCACCATATCCGGCCCGGCGATCGCGCGCAGCGCGCCATTCTCGAGCCGGCTCACCCAGGGCACGACGGCGCCGTAGCCGAAGCGCAAGATCAACTCGGTGCGCATCGCCACCTTGCCGCGGGTACCGACGACAAGACGCACGATGGTCGAATGGCGGCCGCGCAACGGCATGAAGTCGATCAGCGTCGCCGCGCCCTCGTCGGTCTCGAAATGGGTTTCCAGCACCAGCGTGTTCGGCCGGTAGCGGCGCGTGAGGCGGGCCTCCGCCCGCGGCGCTATCAGCCAACGGCCGTGCTCGCGCGTGCCCAAGAGCGCGGCGAAGCACGCCTCCGAATCAAAACGCGGGCAGCAAAACCAGTCGATCGAGCCGTCGCGACAGATGAGCGCGGCAGTCCGGCAATCACCGATCATCGCGTAATCTTCGATGCGTGCGGACATGACGTTCAGGAAAAATCGACGATGACTTTGATGTCGTCCGGCTGTCGTTCGAGCGCTTTCGTCCACTGCTCGACCGGCTCGCGCCGCGTGATCAGCCGATTGAGCCAGGCTTTGTCCGCGCGTCGCAATGCCGCGCCGGCCATCTCGTAGTGCATGCGGTTGGCGTTGACGCTGCCGAACACGGCGTCGTTGCCGAGGACCATGGTGCGATTGAGCAGGCCGATGTCGAGGTCGAAGTCGTGGCCGGGCGCGGTGACGCCGACAAGGCAGATGATGCCGCCGGGCGCCGTGTGGCCGAGCACGTCGCGAACCACCGGCGGGGCGCCAGTGCATTCCATCAGGATATCGGGCTTGAAGCCGGTGAGGCTTTCCAGCCCCTCGGCGTGGTAGGTTGCGCCGAGCGCGTTGATGAGCCGACGTTTCGTCAGGCTTTCATTGTGATCGAGCACGTGGACCTCAAGCCCGCGTTGGGCGCCCATCAACGCGGCGAGAAGACCGACCGGACCGGCGCCCGTGACCAAGAGCGTCCTCGGCTGCCATGAGCGCGACCGGTGACCGATGCGCTCGGCGTGATCCCACGCCTTGGCAACGATGCTGGTCGGCTCGATGAGCACGCCGGCAATGCCGAGCGACGGATCGACCTTGACGAGGAAATCCGGCTCGATGCGGAAATATTCGGCGCCGTAACCGTGCCGTTCCTTGATGCCGCGCTCGGTATAGCGGCCGTTGCGGCACATGTCCCATTCGCCGACCGCACAGGCGGGACAGGGAACGGGATCCGGCCGACGAACGATGCCGACAACGACATCGCCCGCTTTCACGTCGCCATCCGCCGGCGCCTCCTGAACGATACCCAGAGATTCATGGCCGATGACCAGCCGCCGCTCTCCCGGCGGCGCCCAGCCGTAACGCCCGGCCACGATTTCGCGGTCAGTGCCGCAAACGCCGAGCGCCAGCGTGCGCACCAATGCCGCCCCGTCGGAACGAGGCGGGTCGGCGACATCCTCGAGTCGCCCCGAATGGGCGACACCCGGCGCGACGGTCAGAGCACGCATCGCTTGTTCCGCAATTGTTCTGTTCCGCAATCGATCGTGGCGATAAGTGCCGGATTGCGGCGAAAGTTCCGACGATGGAACCAAGCGGACCGTTTGGCCGTTCTGTCTGCCGCTCGTGTGCCGACGACCGCGCGCGGTCGCGTGGCGAGGAGGTCGACATTTGGAGCACATCGGACGCAGGCGCTGGGCCATCGCCGAGGGATACATTCCTTCGCAAAGCTCGTTCGTCGATCGCGCCCTGATCTCGCACGAGACGGCCTGCATTCTCAACGCCGGTGAGCGGGAGGCACATGTCAGCATTACCCTCTTCTTTGCCGATCGCGACCCGGTGGGCCCCTATCGAGTCATGGTGGCGCCGAGGCGCACGCTGCATTTGCGCTTCAACGATCTCAACGAGCCCGCGAGCGTTCCGCGGGACACCGACTTCTCTTCGATATTCGAGTCCGACGTTCCGATTATCGTGCAGCATACGCGGCTCGATTCACGACACGCCGAACTGAGCCTGATGTCGACCACCGCGTACGCGGAAGCATGATCTCGGCTCGGCCGGCGACCGAACGCGAGGCGCAGATCACGCCGCAAAAAACATCGCAAAAATTATCAACTAACGGGAATCGCGAGCATTTTTGAATCTCGGCGCGCCGGCTTACGCGGAACCAAAGGCGGCCGCGCGGGTTGTCGGCAGGGAACTGGAGGATAATCGCGTGAACCTGATCGTCGTTTCTAACCGGGTGTCCCGGGCAAAATCCGATGAGCCGGTCGCCGGTGGACTCGCGGCGGCGCTCATCCCTCTGGTCAAGGATTCGGGCGCGATCTGGATCGGGTCGAGCGGCCAAGTCGGCGATGCCGCGCAAACCAAAGATTCCTTCGCCAAGATCGAGACGCTCGGCACCGGCGCGCTGGTCACGGTCGATATGCCGGCGAAACATTATCGCGGCTATTATGAGGGCTTCGCCAATTCGGCCCTGTGGCCGGCGCTGCACTCGCGTGCCGATCTCATCCAGGTCATGGCCGACGATTATGCCTCATATCGCGAAATCAACGCCTTCATGGCCCGCGCGCTGTTGCGCTTCACCGGGCCGGAGGCGGTATTCTGGATTCAGGACTATCACTTCCTTACTTTGGGCGCGGAGATGCGCCGACTGCAGATCGGCCGGCCGATCGGCTTCTTCTTGCATACGCCATGGTCCCACCGCCGCACCATGGTCGCAGTCCCCCACCATGCCGATCTCGTTCGCGCGATGCTGTCCTACGATCTCATCGGCTTTCAGACCGACGAGGATCGACAGAATTTCGAGGACTATCTTCAGTCCGAGCTTGGACTCACGGTAATCGACGGCATAGTCGCGTCGGCGTCGGGGGTGACCCATGTCGCCACCTTCCCGATAGGTATCGATGTCGATGAATTCACCGCGCGGGCGACCCGGGCTGCCACCCGCCCTGAAGTCTCCCGCCTGCGCGCGAGCGTGCAGGGCGCCAAGCTCGTTCTCGGCGTCGACCGCCTGGATTATTCGAAAGGCCTGATCAATAGAATGCGCGCCTTCGACCGCATGCTCGAAGTCGAACCGCAACTGAAACGCGCCGTGTCGCTGTTGCAGGTCGCGGTTCCTTCGCGCGGCAACATCCGCGCCTACCGCGAGCTCAAGGCGGAGCTTGCCGCCCTGGTCGGCGAGATCAACGGCCGCCGCGGCGAGGTCGATTGGATTCCCATCCGCTACCTCAACAAGGCTTTCTCGCAGCTAACGCTCGCCGGATTCTATCGCGTGGCGCATGTCGGGCTGGTCACGCCGCTGCACGACGGAATGAATCTGGTCGCCAAGGAGTACGTAGCGGCGCAGAATCCGTTCGATCCGGGCGTGCTGGTGCTCTCCTCGTTCGCCGGCGCGGCGAAACAGCTTGACGCCGCGCTCCTGGTCAATCCTCATGATATCGACGGCATGGCGCGGCAGATCGCGGCCGCGCTCGCCATGAGCCTCGACGAACGGCGCGAACGTTGGCACTCGATGGTGGGCAAGCTCAGAACTTCCTCGGTGCGCGATTGGTTCTCCGAATTCCTGCGCACGCTTGCGAATGTGCGCCGCACGCCGGCGCGGCTCACGCCGCCGCGGCCGGCGCCGGTGCCGGTCGTTGTCGACCTCGCCAGGGCGCGGCGACACTGACCGGCGCGGGACGGATTATGCGCGGCGCCTCTCCGGTGTCCCGGCCCTCACCGAGTGAATGACGTCCAATCCGGCCTCCCGCGCCGCCTGCTGCAAGGCGCGCCGGATTTCGTCGCGTTTCTCGTGGATCGAAGCGATCGCCGGCCCGGCCGCGATTCCCAGCCCGACCAGCGCCGCTTCCGAGAGCTGGAGGCTCGCCTCGACGGTCTCGGGAACGGCATCGGTGGCGCCGAGACTGTAAAGATGACGCGCGTGATCGGCGTCGCGCGCCCGCGCGACGATGAGAATATCGGGCCTCAGCGCCCGTACATGCTCGACGATGTCGTCGATCAGCTTATGAGTATGGATGGTGATGATCACCCCGGCTGCGGTCGCAAGGCCGCAGCTCTCGAGGAACTTCGCATCGGCCGCGTCGCCATAATAGACTTCGTGTCCGGCGCGCCGATCATGAGTGACGACCGAGGGCTCCAGGTCGGCGGCGATATAGGGGATGCCGTGCTCTTTGAGCAGCACGCAAACGACCTTGCCGACGCGGCCATAGCCGACAACGATGGCATGCTTCCGCGCCGCGGCCGGACGGACGGTCAACTCGGATTCGACGGCTCTCGTTGCCGTGAGCCGCGAAGCCAAGTGCCGGGCGGCAAGGGAAAGCAGCGGCGTCAGCACCATGGTGATCGACGTGACGGTAAGCGCGAAACGCGCGAGAGGCGGGTCGATCAGGCCCATGGCCGCCGCGGCCCCGACGCTCACAAAGGCGAATTCACCGCCCGGACCGAGCAGCAGGCCGGTCTCGACGGCGACCGGCCATGACAGCCGGAACAGCTTGCCCAGGCCGATCAACAGCAGCGACTTCACGGCGATCAGGCTGGCGACGACGCCGAACAGCCAAAGCGGCTCGCGCAAGAGCTCGCGGACGTCGATGTTCATTCCCACGGTAAAAAAGAAGACGCCGATCAACAGGCCCTTGAAAGGCGCCACGGTCGCTTCGACCGCCTTGCGATATTCGGTCTCCGCAAGCAGCAGCCCGGCGACAAAGGCGCCAAGCGCCATGGACAGGCCGGCCTGGTTGGCGATCACGCCGGCCGCCACGATGACGAACAGGACAGCCGCAATAAACACCTCGCTCGAGCGCGTCGTTGCCACCAGCCGGAACAGCGGCCGCAATAAGACGCGGCCGAAAACCACGATGACGGCGATTGCGACCGCGGCCTGCAGCAGCGCGCTGGCCAGGATGGTCAGAACCGACCCGCCGGAGCGCGCCGCCAGGATGGAGACGAACAACAGAATCGGGACAACGGCGAGGTCCTGAGCGAGCAGGATCGAAAAGCTCGCGCGACCGACGCTGGTCGTGAGGCGCTCCTGACTGGAAAGGAGTTCGAGCACGATGGCGGTCGAAGAAAGCGACAGGCTCGCGCCCAGCACGATCGCCTGGGCGGGGCTCTTCCCCACCGCCGTCGCAACGCCGGCGATCAAGGCGCCGGTGAGCAGGACCTGCGCTCCGCCGAGGCCGACGACCAGGCGGCGCATCGTCGAAAGCCTATGGAACGACAGTTCGAGACCGATCAGGAACAAGAGAAAGACGACGCCAAGCTCGGCGATGCCGTCAACGTTCTGTGCGTCGCTGATCGTGAACCAGGACAGCGCCGGGAACGCTTTGCCGAGGGAGCCGAGTCCGAGTGGGCCGAGAACGGCGCCGGCGCCGAGATAACCGAGAATGGGGCTCAAGCCCAATCGACGCACCAACGGCACCACGACGGCGGCGGTGCCAAGGACGACGAGGGCATCGCTGTAAGCAACGAGATGCGAGGTCGAGGCCACGAGGCGCTCCGTGCGGCGGTTGCGGCGCCGGTACTTGTAAACGTTCCGGGAAATTGCTGCGAGCCGAACCAGCGGGAGAAGCTGCTCTACTCCTCCTCGGGCTCAATATGATGACTCGATTCGGGAATCGGCAGAGCGCGCCAGAGCCGAACAGCTTTCGTCAACCCGCTCGCGGTCAAGAAAAGGCAAACCACCCTTGAATTCCGGCGGCGCGCGCCCTGTAATGGCGGCGCGCGGGGACAAGCTCATTCATGACCAATTCCGCTCAAGGCGGCAGGGCGGCCGGCACGGTTTCATGGGTGACGGCGACGGCGATCGTTATTGCCGACATGGTAGGCGTCGGTGTCTTCACCAGCCTTGGATTTCAGGTCGAGGACATCGATTCGGGCTTTTCGCTCCTCTTGCTATGGATCGTCGGCGGAATCGTGGCGATCTGCGGGGCGTTCTGTTATGCGGAACTAGCCGCGATGTTTCCGCGCTCCAGCGGAGAATACAATTTCCTGCGACGGATCTATCACCCGGCGTTCGGATTTGTGGCCGGCTGGCTGTCGGCGACCGTCGGTTTCGCGGCGCCGATCGCGCTCGCCGCCATGGCCTTCGGCATCTATTTCAAATCCATCGCGCCGACCGCGCCGCCGCTCCTGCTCGGGTTCGGCATAACTTGGCTCGCCGCGCTCGTGCATTTATGCGGCATTTGGCTAGGGAGCGCCTATCACAATGCCTGGACGGCGCTCAAACTCCTGCTCATCGTCCTATTCATCGTCGCCGGCTTCGTCATCGGCGACGCGCAACCGATTTCATTCGCGCCGAGCGCCCGCGACCTTACCGCCGTCGGCGGCGCGCCGTTCGCCATCAGCCTGGTGTTCGTGATGTATGCCTATTCCGGCTGGAACGCGGCGACCTACATCGCCGGCGAGCTGCGGGAGCCCACCCGCTATCTGCCGCGCGCACTGCTGGTGGGAACCTCGATCGTGACCGTGCTCTATGTCGGTCTCAACGCCGTCTTCCTGCGCACGACGCCGATGCCGGAACTGGCCGGCCAGCTCGATGTCGCCGAAGTGGCCGGCAGGCACGTGTTCGGCGAGTTTGGCGGGCGCATGGTCGGCGCGCTGATCTGCCTCGGGCTCGTATCCTCGATCAGCGCCATGACCTGGATCGGGCCGCGCGTGACCATGACGATGGGCGAGGATGTATCGGCGCTGCGCCTGTTCTCGCGCAAATCGAAGCGGGGCGTGCCGGCCTTCGCCATCGTCTTTCAGCTTCTGGTCTCGAACCTGCTGCTGCTGACCCGGAGCTTCGAGGCGGTTCTGGATTTCATCCAGTTCAGCCTCACCTTCTGCTCGTTTTTCGCGGTGTTGGGCGTCATCAAGATGCGCATCACTCATCCGCAATTGGCGCGACCCTACCGCGCTTGGGGTTACCCGGTGACGCCCCTGGTGTTCCTCAGCGTGACGTTCGTCATGATGTATTATTTAGTCATCGACCGGCCGCTGCAGTCTCTCGCCGGCTTCGTCATGATGTTGGCCGGTCTCGTCATCTATTTTACGTCCCGCTCGGTATCGAATGTCTCTTCCTCAGATGTTTCGCGAACGACGGCCTGAAAGAGAGGCGATGCGCGGAATAATGGCGGCTGCCGTCCTGGCGGCGGGCATGCTGGCGCTGGGTACCGCTGCATCGAGCGCCGAAACGGCGACGGCCAACGATACGGCGCGATTCCTGGCCGGTCTGCCGCCGGCGACCGATACTTCCCTGGCAACGCTCGCCGCGAGCGCCTTCTGGAAGCAACACGCGCGTTATTTCGATTCCATTTTCGCCAGGGAGGAAAGCGCCAATCTTTCGAAAATCCGCGTTTTTTCGCAAACGCAGCTCGTCGAAAAGCACGACACGCTGCTGTACATGTTCAGCGGTCCGGATTTCTTGTACGCCACCTCGTTTTTCCCGACTGCCTCGACATATGTATTGAGCGGTCTCGAACCGGTCGGCGACATTCCGCCGTTGACCGGCCTGAAGCGCGCCGTCGTCGAACAGACGCTGCGAAATCTCGAGACCTCGCTGAGCTCAATCTTCAGCTTCAGCTTCTTCATCACCAGGAATATGAAAACCCAGTTGCGCGCCGGACCGGTCTACGGAACCCTGCCGATTCTCTATGTATTTCTGGCGCGCACCGGCAAGACCGTCAAAGACGTTAGCTTCGTCGCTCTCGATCCGCTCGGCAACGTCGAGACGGTGGGCGAACCAGGCGCCAAGAACGCCAACAGGAGAGCCGCCGCAAGCGCTGCCAAGGGCGTGAAGATCGTCTTTGCGGACGGCGATCACCCGGATCAAACGCTTTATTATTTCAGCACCGATCTCGCCGACGACAGCGTGCGCAGAAGCGGCTTCCTGGCGTTCTGCGCCAAGCTCGGCATCGCCGACAGCTTCCTCAAGAGCGCGTCCTATCTCTTGTATAGCGATCGCTTCGCCAAAGTGCGCAGCTTCCTTCTCGACCACAGCGCAACCATCTTGCAGGACGACAGCGGCATTCCGCTCGTCTATTTCGATCAAAAAAAATGGCGGCTGCAGCCGTTCGGCCGCTATATCGGCCCGATTTCCGTATTTGAGGGCACCTATCAACCGCTCTTGAGCCAACTGTTCCACCGCGGCAACGCCATCCCCATTGATTTTGGGGTCGGCTATCGATGGCGCAGGAATGAATCGAACTTGCTGCTTGCGGAGAAGACCGCAACAGGACCGACAACCGACTTAACGTCGCATTTACCAACGGACCGATACCGTCGAAGAGCCGAACACCGATCGCCGCACACCGCGAAAGCCGCGACCACATCGTCGCGACCGCGCCGCAAGCATGTAGAGGATACCTCAAGACGCTGGTTCGGCTGCCCAATGTCGACACTCTTCCCGTTTTGTTCGGCCCGGTAGCGGGATCGAGCCGGACATAGCGTGCCAAAATGGGGACATAGTCGTAGCGGAAGCTGGAGTCGCGGTTCGGCGGGGGAAAATGCCAAATCGGGTCAGAGGCGTGGCGCCGCAGCAGACGTCCCGGAGGCCAGCCTTGAGTGCGGCCACGGCGCGGCGCGTGCTCTATTGCAATCCGGAACCCGAACTGCGGCGGCGACGCGAACCCGTCGGCATGCGCATCGTCCCGGCGCGCATATCGGTCGAAAGCGTCGGTGTCCCGTGCAATCCCACCCGAAGGTCGGCTCCGCGAAGCTTCTCGCTCCGCAATGTCCTGGGGCACAATCTGCTTCGCGTTTGCATGCCGCTCTTGTTCGTCGGCTCCGTCGGCTGGTGCGCGCTGCTTTATAGCCAATTGCGGTCGTCGGTATTGACGGCTCCGGCGTTGTCCGCGTCTGACGTGGCGACGACCGAAGCCCTTTCGAGCCGCGGACAATCGGACGCGGCCGACCCGTCGTCCTTCGCGGACGGTGAAAGCGCTGCAGGCATCGTGGCTCGCGATTGGAGTCTTTTCCAATCGATGCCGGCGGCCGAGCTTGGTCGCAGGTCAACGAAAGAAGCGACAAACAGGCCGCAGGTCCGGCTGGCGTCGCTTGAAAGCACGGCGCCGATCGCGGCCTTTAATCCTTCACCCGACACCGAATCCCGCCTCCCGGCCAACATCGGAGCGAAGACGAGCCTCGTCCATTTTGCAACGGCACCGTTCCCTTATCATGGCGAAATACCCGGATCTGACCGGCCGTTTTTGAATGCCCGCAACCACCGCGGCCACGTCAATTTCCGCGGCCGCGTGTTTTTGGAATCGCCGACGTACAGCGACAATCGCGTGCTGCTTCATATTCCGCCGGGCTTCGATCCCAGACGCCCCGCCGTCATGGTGGTGTTCTTTCACGGCCACGGCGCAGAGTTGGCGCGTGACGTGCGCGACCGCCAACGGGTGCCGGCACAAATCACGGCGGCCGGAGTCAATGCAGTGCTGGTGGCGCCGCAATTCGCCGTCGATGCGGCCGATTCGAGCGCCGGGAAGTTCTGGGAACCGGATGGATTCAAGCGCTTCCTCGATGAAGCCGCACAGAAACTGGCGCGGCTCTATGGCAATCCGCGCAGCGTGAGGACATTCGCCAAGATGCCGATCGTGATCGTCGCCTATAGCGGCGGCTTCGGCCCAACGCTGGCGGTTCTCGAGCGTGGCGGCGTGAGGTCGCGCATTCGCGGCGTGGTCCTCCTCGATGCGCTCTATGCCGGAATCGACAAGTTCGCGGATTGGATAGCCAACAACAGGTCGGCCTTCTTCGTCAGCTCTTACACGCCGCATACGGCCTATCACAATGCCGCTCTCAAGCGTCTGCTCGACGAACGATCGGTGCCGTATGGTTCGGAACTCAGGCGCCACCATCTTCAAGGCATGGTCGCATTCCTGCCCGCCGGCGACGTCCCGCACCGTGATTTCGTGACCCATGCCTGGGCCGATAATCCGATCAAGAACATTCTGGCGAGGATGGACGACATCAATCCGAAGATCGAAACCGCGGGCGGCACGGCATCGATCTTCGCAAACGCATTCCCGGCAGCGGGCAATTAAAGCGCGGCAGCGGCAACTCTCCCGACCGGGTCAGGACACGGTTTTTCTCCGATGGTAGCGGAGTAGGGACTCGAACCCACGACACACGGATTATGATTCCGCGATCAAACGGCAATCGCTGGCGACGCCGATGAACTATTCGCTGACTTGATAGCCATGCCGAATGTTCCGAATGTGCATCTTTTCTCCTTTGGGTGCACGTCTCGGACGGAGCCCCATGCGGATGGGGCGCGATTGCCGGCAATCGCAAATTTGTCGGCCGGGGCCATTCTTCATGATGACCTCGTTTTTTTAGAGTCTTTTTCATTGAGCCTGAATCGATTTGGGATTCCCGAATCAGGTTGGTTCTGATTCAAGATGCTGGCTGGGGAGGAGGCCAGCATCGATGGCTCGACCCTATTCACTTGATCTTCGCGAACGTGTTGTTGCGGCGGTGGCGGCGGGCGAAAGCTGCCGCGAGGTTGCGGCGACCTACAAGGTCAGCGTT
>JASHRY010000341.1 GCA_030037105.1 Xanthobacteraceae bacterium | reverse complement strand
AAGATGTCGGCCATGATGAGCGGCACGTCGGAATTGGCGCGGGCATCGTTCAAATAGGTGACAAGCGCGGATGATGCCGGCTTCATGACTTGACGCCGCGGAACTTCATGCTGTCGAGCTTCCAAAGGTTCGACATGAACTCCTCGAAATCCATCTGATCGTCGAGAAAGCGGCAGTTGAAGGCGTAGGAGAAGTCGGCCGACACAACGGCGCCCGAGCCGGGCGGCGCGGTGAACGTCAGCGTATTTGGCGTTGTCAGACTGAACCCGCTCGCCTGCCGGGTGCCGTTCAAATATACGTTCAAAAGCGTCGTCACCCAGCCGACGGGTTCGAGAAAACCGCCAAGCGACCGCATGATCGTAAACGACGCGGTCGAGCCGTCACCGGTCGCGAACGCCTGGCCGTTGACGGTATTGTCGTCCGGGTCCGCGTAGAGGAAGGTCCCGAACTGCCCCTGCAGTTGCAGGAAGAATCCCATCAGCGTCTGCAGGCTTGATGCGCCGAGGCCGGCGAACAGCGCTGCCGACGACGTGAGCCCGTTGTAGACCGCCTCGAACTCGTACAGCGGATAGGCCATCAGCGCGACGCGGACCTCGCGGCCGGACACGTGCGAGGCGACGCGCGTCGAGAAGCCGGGCTTCTTGTGACGCGACCAGCCAAGGCCGGCGAGCGTCGGCAGCGAGGGTGGAGTCGTCACGGCCGCACCGTGCGCAGCCGTAGCGATTGCAGCGCGTAGAGCTCGGCCATGAATTCCTCGACGTCTTCGCTGTCATCGTCGAAGCGGCAAAGAAAATACCAATGGAAGTCGGCTGACACCGCGACGCCCGATGCCGGCGCCGTCGCGAAGGTCACCGTGGGAGCGAGCGGGATTGCATTCACCGTGAAGCCGCCCGTTTGCAGCGCGCCATCGAGATAAACGTGCGGCGACATGCCGATATTCGCCGGTGAGATGATCGCGTCGCCGATCGACACGACAAATGGAAAGGTCGTGGCCGCACCGTCGCCGGTGCCGATCGCCTGCCCGTCAACCGGGGAGAGCGTCACCGGTTCGAAGTAGAACGGCGCGTCCTCGCCCTGACACTGCTCGAAGAAGCCGATGATCGCCTGCAACTCGGTGTCCGGCGAAACCATCCGCAGCAAATCGTAGTTAAGCTCGACCCGCCACAGCGGCGCTGCATACTTTGCCATGCGAGCTTCTTTGCCGGAAACATGCAGTGCGGCCCCGGTCGAGAAGATCGGCGACACCGTCATCGACCAGCCGCGCGTCGGCACGGTCGGGAACGTCGAATATGGCCCCGGCGCGGGTGGATCGTCCGGCACCGGCGGCGCGACGAACGGTCCCTTGCCCTGCAGCCAATTGCCGGCCGGCCAGTTGCCGGTGTCGCCCCACACATCAACGAGCTGCGGAAAGGTCGGGAACGGCCGCGCGTCCCAGTTCCAGACAGACATGAAAGCCGGCTGGATCATCGCCACGCCGCCGACGCTCTCGTTGTTGTTCTGCCAATATTCATAGACCGCCTGCAACGCGAGCAAATAAAGAAGATCGTCGCGTTGCGGCCAATAATCGCCTGCCGCACTCTGACTGGGGTCCCAGATCGACCAGAACGGCGTGCCGCTCTCGATCGACGCCGGGCTGTAGAACAGGTTCGGCTGATTGGTCCCCTTGTCGCAAGCCGGGAATCCGTATTCGGCGAACGTGATCGACTTTGAGTTGGGCAGCCATTGGGTCGGCGAGCCCTGCGGTTGCCAGCCGGACCCGGTGTCGTAGACCGCATAGTGTTGGTTGTTCCACCACCAGCGCAGTTGCTTGTTGGCGAGGATCTGCTGGTTTGCCGCATAGGCGTTTCGTGACTGCGATAAGCGATCACCTTCGGGCAGCGAGACGATGAGGTCGCTGCCGTTCGGGTCGAGGCCAGGGCCGCCGTTCGTGCTGTCGTTATAAAACCAGTTGAACTTCTCGCCGCCTTCGATGTTCGCCTGCAAATAGGGAATGCTGTAGATCGTGGGCTGGCCGCTTAAACCAAGGCCGCTGAACGTAGTCGACGGCGGCGGCCACGCGCCGCTCGGCGCCGGTGCAAGCCAATTCCGGGCATCGAGCCCGCCGTCGCCCGTCGTCCAATCCGACAACGGCAGGTAATTGTCGAACGAGACGAGGTCGATGTTGTCGTGGGCGTAAAGCTGATCGAGATGCGGCCACTGGCCGTTTTCGCCCGGATGCTGATAACCCATCCAATCCGACCAGTCGGGCGAATAGGCGATGAGGTTGTGCAGGTTCGTCAAGTCTTTCGTCAGGCCTGCGGCGTCAAAGACGCTGCGCACGTCATCGGCGAGCTGGATCAAGCCCGTGACGAACGGGTAGTCCCATGTGGCGGCGCCGCCACTGACCGTGCCCGCTTTCGTCCATGCCGGCCCGCGGATCACCTCGATGCCGCGAAGCTCGGAGCCCAGCAGGAAAAGATCGACGCCGCCGGCAACGCAGCACAAGTTGGCATAGTGCAGGATCATCCGCCGATAGGTGTAATCGGTCGGCGATCCCGAATAGGCGACAGTCAGGTTCGTCGTGTCCTGGGTGAAGTCCGATACCGCAGCGCTGCCCAAGAAATTATTGATTGCCGTCGTCGCGGCGCTCGATATGTCCGCGCCGTTGTACGTGATCCGCCCGCGCCA
Organism: Xanthobacteraceae bacterium; assembly: GCA_030037105.1. The sequence continues at coordinate 5,950 of JASHRY010000341.1, read as the reverse complement.
TGGCTCGCCTGTGGTGGTCATCAGGATGAACGGATAGAAGACGACGCGCAGTCCGCGCGATTTCAGGTCGCGGATGCAGCGCACGAGCGATTGATCGGACGGCGTGCCGCCGTAAATGAAAGCATCCCCGACCTGCGGAATCGGGATAAGCCCGGGCGACGATTGCGTGAGGCTTGAGCAGCGCCAGACATCCGCGCCGCCGGACGCCTGCTGAAAAGTGCCGTTGATGTAGGTCGTGGACGGGTAAATCTGGCACGCGGTAATGTCGGTCAAATTGACAAACCACGAGACGACGACCGCGACCGTCGTGCAGCCGGGGAATTGCGCCTGCAGATCGTTGAGCGCGATCGTATAATCAGTGGTCGAACCAGCGCCGTCCGATGCATAGCAATTGACCGGGCCCAGGCTTGTTTCCGTGACGCGCTGGCCGAGATAGGCAATCGTGTCGTAGGTGAATTCGCCGGTCGATGGCAAGAGATTGACGCCGTTGATGTAGCTCATGGCCGGTCATGATTGTAACCGTCGCAGCCCGAGATGGGCGCCGCGCTTCACCGCGTCGTTGATGGCGCGCATCATGTGCTTCGAGTTGTCGTTGAAGAAGCGCGCGACGCTCTGCGAATCGAGCGCCGAAACGCTGATGCTCACCGGCGCGTGGATCTGCGCCCCCATGCCGCCGCTGGTGAACGGCCCCGAGCCGCGCGCCGGCACGATCGTCTCGCCCGGATGGATCAAAGCGAGGCCGCCGCGCACCACGTAATCGGTGCCCGTCTCGAAGACCGCCGCCGCGCACACGGTCGCCTGCGCCGCCGCCGCCGGTCCGGCCGCCGCCGGCCCCATCACTGGCGCCAGGAAAGCGAACACGCCGGCAAAAGCCTGCCCGGCGTCGGTCATGATCGCGCGCATGGCGCTGGCGGCGTTGGCGAGAATGCCGGAGCCGGCCGCGGTCTGCTCGGCCGCGGCGCGCGCCGCCGCGCCGGTCGTCGTCGCGGTCGTCTGCGCAAGCTCCGCAGCCGCCCACTTTACCACCATCTCCTCGCACATCTCGATGAACTTGATGATGATGTCGCCGAGAATATGCTTGAAGGCCTGCGACCAACTCGTCGTGCCGGCGAGCAGTCCGCGAAGCTGCGAATTGAACGCCCCCTCGATCGTGTTCAGCGCCGACGTCCATTGCTGCTGCTGCTGCGCGATCGCCTGCTCGTCGAGCTTGAGCATGTCGGTGCGGTGCTTCTGTTCCAGCTCCGCGATCTTGTCGAGCACTCCTTGCCTTTGCGCCACGCTCAGGTTTCCGAGCGCCGCTTCCTGCTGCAGCAAGGCCAATTCGGCCTCGTACTCTTTTTGCGTCTCCGCCTCGAGCAGCGCGAATTTCTGATTCTGCGTAATCTGGAATTGGCTCGCCTCGGCGTCGAAGACGATTTTCTTCTCGGCTAGGCCCTCGCGCAAAACCTTGATTTCGGCGCCGACCTCCTTCACCTGGAGGGCGCTGCGCTGGGCTTGCGTGCCGAGATCGCCGAAATCCTTGACCAGTTGCGACAACTGGCCGGCCGGCAGCGCGGCGCCGAAGACGGCGCGCAATTGACCAAGGCTGCCGCCGAGGCCGCGGACCGGCGCGGTCAGCCCGGAAAGCGCGTCGCGGACCTGGGCGATGCCCGCAAGCGCATCATCGGTCTGGGCGCCGAAACTGATCACGACCTCATTGTCATCGGCCATCCGGCGATCCTCATTGCCTTACCTGATCGTGCCGCCCGGGAACATAGCGAGCAGCTCCTGATAGTTCCGCGACGGCCGCGGCCGCGGCTTGTGGCCGAGATAGGCGGCGACCAAGCGGCGCAGCGGCGGAAAATCCGCCCAGGCGCGATGCAAATCCTCGAGAAAGGGAATGTCGATCTGATCGAGGACCTGCTCGCGCGTCCAGTGCAGTTTGATCACGAGCTCGGCGACGAGCGCGCGCCAATCGACGCAATCGAAGCGCTCGCCGCCATGAGTTCCCCCGCGGGCGCGGCCCCCTGCGCCGCCGCGCCGTCGCCCCCGTCCACCCGCCGGCCGCCGGCCTGCTCGATCACCACTGGCAGGGCCGCGACGAGCTCGGCGATGGTGATCGGCAAGTCGAAAAATTCATCCCGCGTCAATCGCGGATGGGCGCGGCGCAAGCCGTGCCACACCACCTCGGCGAGCGGCGCGAGGCGCTCGCCGGCGAGGTTGTCGACGGCGATTGCCGACAGTTTCGGCACATGATCGGCGATGGCGAGGATCTGCCGCAACGACAACGGCGCGACGAACCAGTCGCGGCCGCCGAGGCGGACCTGCCGAGCGTCGGAAAGGTCGAGGCTGTCGTCGGATTCAAGCGTCACGTCATGATCTCCCTCGCAAAAGAGCTTAGCTATCAATGGCTTCATCAGTTAAAGTCCGGGACGACTGTAACTGTTGAAGGTATTGATACAGCTTGCTAAACTTCTTCAACAGACAACGGAAAAAATCGATGAGCCTGTTGAAGTGATTGAATTTCAAGAATTAAATAGCGACCAGCGCAAGGAGATGGTCAACACCCAGCAACGCTACGCCGCCTATCGCGAGGCTGACGAACGGGCCAAGGGGTACCGCGGTTCCATGGTTTGGATGAAGGATGGCGAGCGCGACTATCTAGTCCGCAGCCACTACGACAAATCCGGAATCCGGCGACAAACGTCCTTGGGTCCACGCGCGAAAAAGACCGAGGCGATTAAGACCGAGTATGAGCGCGGCCGGTCGGAGGCGCAGGCCCGCCTCAAAAATCTAAAAATGATACTCGCCCGACAGTCAGCCATCAATCGCGCCCTCGGTCTGGGACGCGTTCCACTGATCGGCGCCAAGATTATACGGGGACTGGATCACGTCGGGATGCTCGGGTCGGGCATACGCGTGCTTGGCACAAACGCGATCTATGCTTACGAGGCAGCCGCGGGCGTTCGCATCGATCCGGGTCTAACGACCACCGAAGACATCGACTTGCTGTTCCATGCCCGCAGGAGGTTGATGTTCGTTGCAAGCGAAGATGTAACGCACCTTTCGTTATTGCATTTGCTGCAGAAGATAGATCGCAGTTTCAAGCGTTCAGCCTACACATTCCGAGCCGAAAACGATGACGGATACCTCGTCGATCTGATCAAGCCGTCACGCGATCCGCCGTGGCAGCCGGAACGCTTGGGAGTCGGCAACGAAGCCGATGACCTTCTAGCCACCGAAATGGAAGGATTGGACTGGCATGAAAGCGCACCCTCTTTCGAAGCCATTGCCGTCGACGAAAGGGGCGAGCCCTGCCGCATCGTAGCGACCGATCCGCGTGTTTGGGCTGCTCACAAACTCTGGCTTTCGAAACGCCAAGATCGCGCGCACCTCAAGCGCAAACGCGACGAAGCGCAGGCTCAGGCCGTTGGCCGTCTGGTCGCCGAGTACATGCCGCATCTGCCGTATGCTCCGGAACAATTGCGAATGCTCCCGAAGACGGTGTTTAACGAGGCCGCTTCGCTTTTCAAAAAATGAGGGAGCCTTATTCGCTCAGGCTGATGGTGCCGATATTGTTCGAGGAATCGGCGATCGCCTGGAAATCGAATTCGGCTATGGCGAATTTCTGATTGGAGAACGGCAGCGACAGCTTCGACGAGACACAGGCGTTGAGCTTCACCAATAAATCCTTGCTGGCGCCGAAATAGTTGAACGTCTCCTTTAGCGAGACTTCGAACAGCGGCAGCGGGCCGGCGAGCTGGTTCGCCAGGCTGATGTTGTTGCCCGCAGCGACGGTGTAGCTGTAATAGATCAGCACCGCAGCGCCGTTGTCGGCGGAGTTGAAGGTGTAGACGCCGCTCGCCACGCTGTACTGGCCCTGCGCCGGCGAGGAGGCGACCGGCGCAAGCTGCGCGCCGGAGGCGGCATAGAACACGCCGAAATCCTCGACGAAGGTCGCGCTGTTGGCGACGGTGACCGCGCCGGAGGCGACGGTGCCGGTCTCTCCAGTGGTCATCTCCAGCATGCTGTCCGCCGTGAGCGTTTGGCCCAGGAACAGATTGTTGATCTGCGTCGCCTGCAGCCGCGCAAACTTCGCCTTGCCGGTGATCTTGAACTCGCCGCCGCCGGCCGCGACCGGAACGGCGTACTGCCCGAGCAGAGTCTCGATCTTGCGGTCGAAGTCGAGCGAGACGGTGTCGAGCGTGCCCAGCAGGCACGGCGGCGTGCCGGTTATGTCGGTGCGTTTGCCGATCAGCGTGCCGGAACCGAAGGCGAATTGGGTCATGGGCGGGTCTCCTGATGATCGTTTGAAAGCTGGAAATCGCGAATGCACCTTCTCCCCTTGCGGGAGAGGGTGGCAAGCGGCATCGGCCGCGAGCCGGGTGAGGGGCTCAACGCTCCTACGGAACGAGAATCTGAAACGGAATGGCGGCAACGGCCTTGCCGTCGATGTCGCCGGTATCGATGAAAACCGGCCCGAGCGGATAGCAGTGCGAAACGAGCCCGCCGAGCGTCTGCTTGGTGCCGGCGATGGCGTCGGCGCCGGACGGCGCCACCGCCGCATCGACCGCATCGAGCATCGCGTTCATGGCGGCGTCGGGCACGTCCTCCGGGTCCATGCCAGCGGACATATATATAAAGACATGTGCGTTGATGGTGAGCGTCGGCAGCCCCTCGCCCTGCCGGCCGCGTACTTCGCCGGTCCTGAGCATGGTGAGGAACGGCATCTGCGTCTCATTGACCTGGTCCCAATGCACGAAGCGCCGGCTCGTCGCCGTGAGTCCAGCCGCGCCGGCGACAAGGGCGAAGAACGCGGCCGATATCTGCTCGCGACTGACGGCGGTCATGCGGATTCTCTCTAAAAGCTGCTCATTGGCGTGCGCTTCGCGTTCGGGAGGACAGCAACGCCGACATCTCAGGCCTCAGCAAGCGCATTACAGTGCTCTCTCCCCCTTGCGGGAGAGGGCCACGCGGCGGTTCAACAACAAGAATAGGTGGGTTCGGCGTCGCACCCCTCACCCGGCCGCTCGCTTTGCTCGCGGCCGCCCTCTCCCGCAAGGGGAGAAGGCACGATAAACTGGCTTCAAAGGAATTTCGCGTCGTCGCCGACCAGGAGGTCTCTGATCGTCCCGGGCACTGGAAATCCATATCCTTCGCCCGGCTCACTCCACATCAACTTCTGCGATTTATGATAATCGCTGGTGTAGATTTCCGCGCCGATCATCTCTAACGCAAACAGCAACGCCTGCACAGAATCAAATCCGTGCGCCGTCCCTTTACGCGTTCCCTCAGGCCAGTCGATCTCGTAATCGCACGACCAGTGGCTCTGACTGGGTTGCGGCGCCAGGATTCGCACGGCGATATCAGTATCGCCTTCATTCTGACGTAGTTTCAATGATCGGCTTGCAATAATCACGACGACCCCTAGAAGCTTAACGGCGGAATCTGCCGGCCACTCAAGCAAGCGGATAGCGTTCCATAGCTTAAGCCCAACATGACCGCGAGCGCAGTGCATTGCAGATAATGCCATCCGCCGCCAACTGCGCATCGCATTCTGCTTCAGATTGCTTGCTGCGGGCCGCCATGACAACAGTCGCGTTGGTCGTATCCTCGTATTTGCCGTTATCTTCAGTCGCCCATTGCCCGCTGTCGGGATAGCCGGCCAGCACGCGCGGCTCATCGGGATCGTAGCCGGCCTTGCGCAACTCCGCCCGGACCAGCAACGGCCATTCGCGGCACAGCTTGTGAACGTCGCGCGCGATCTCTTCCAGTTCACGGCGTATGGAGGCGATCTCCGCTTGGCGCTGGCGCATCCGCTCATCATCATCCGTCGAGGCTCGCCCTGCGGGCGAGCGCCTCAGGATGACGTCAATAGAAAGCAAGTAGCCCGCATGAGCGAAGCGATATGCGGGAACGACCGGGCGGGAGAGCCTATGGATTCCGGTCTCGCCGCTTCGCGGCGATCCGG
>JASHRY010000340.1 GCA_030037105.1 Xanthobacteraceae bacterium | reverse complement strand
TTCGCGGTCGAGGCGCAGAAGCTGATCTCGGTCTCGCTCGAAGGCAGCGTGGGCTGAGCGATGGCCAAATATTGGTTCAGGCCCAAGCGATACGGCTATGGCGCTACGCCGGTGACTTGGCAGGGCTGGGCGCTGATCGTCGGGACCGTGCTGGCGATGCTGGCGATTTCGCTGGGGCTGCGGCTCACCGCCAGGAGCTTTTGGACGCTGGCGGCGCTTCTTTTATTCGATGCGGTCGCCCTCGGCGTTCTGTTCATCGTCAGCCGCTCCAAGACCGACGGCGAATGGCGCTGGCGCTGGTGGGGCGATCGCTAATCGCGGACGGGACAACGGGCGGCATTGTGATGAGCGCAAAACCTGTCATCAATATCGACGACGTCGAGCTGGCCGCGCGCGGCAACGGCAAGCAGTTCGCGGTCAAATGGGGTCGCGTCGCGCCCTTGTTGGAGCTCGGCGGCCTCGGCTGCGCCGTACACGTCGTGCCGCCGGGGAAGAAGGCGTTTCCTTTTCACCGTCATCATGTGATGGACGAATTGTTCGTCATCGTCTCCGGGAGCGGCGAATATCGCTTCGGCGATGAGCGTTTCCCTTTGCGCGCCGGCGACCTGGTCGGCGCTCCGGCCGGCGGACGCGCACATCAAATCATCAATACCGGATCGGAAGACCTGCGCTATCTCGGCATATCGTCGGTCGGCGGCGTCGATATCGTGGAGTATCCGGATTCGAAGAAGATCGGGCTGACAGCCGGCATCAAGAACGCGGATTTTAAGACCGCCACCTTTGCCGGCGTGGGTCGTTTGCAGGGCGCCGACTATTACGACGGCGAAAACGAGTAGGGCTGCCCATGGCTTTGTTGGAAGTTGAGAACCTGCACGTCGTGATCGACGGCAAAGAGATTTTGAAGGGCGTCGACCTCGCTGTGAACGCCGGCGAGGTGCACGCGATCATGGGCCCGAACGGCTCGGGGAAATCGACGCTCGCCTATATGCTCGCCGGCAAGGAGGATTATGCGCCGACGGCCGGGACCGTGCGCTTCGACGGCAAGGATCTGTTCGCCATGGCGCCGGACGAGCGCGCCGCTGCCGGCCTGTTTCTCGCCTTCCAATATCCGCTGGAAATCTCCGGCGTCGCCACCATGACTTTCCTGCGCACCGCGCTCAATGCCCAGCGCAAGAAGCGCGGCGATGCCGAGCTCTCGACGCCGGAATTTTTGAAGAAGGTGCGCGAGGTCGCCAAAAAACTCGGCGTCGATCAGGAGATGCTGCGCCGCGCGGTCAATGTCGGCTTCTCCGGAGGCGAGAAGAAGCGCAACGAGATCCTGCAGATGGCGCTGTTCGAGCCGCGCCTTGCAGTGCTCGACGAGACCGATTCCGGTCTCGACATCGACGCGCTGAAGATCGTCGCCGACGGCGTCAACCGGCTGCGCTCGCCCGGCCGCGCCTTCGTCGTCATCACCCACTATCAGCGGCTCCTCAACTACATCGTGCCCGACGTGGTGCACGTGCTCTCCCGCGGCCGCATCGTGAAGACCGGCGACAAGGAATTGGCGCTCGAACTCGAAGCGCGCGGTTATGCCGAATACCAGGAAGAGGCGGTGGCGTGAGCGGCGCCGGGCGCCGGCTCGGGCCAATTGCAGCGTGGACCGATGAACGCCATGACTGACGTGACGGTGATAAAGACTGCGGCGGAGATCGCGCTGGCGCATGCGTTCTCCGAGGCGCGCTCGCGGTTGCCCGGCGACGACGCCATCGCCGCGCGGCGCCAAGCCGCCTTCGATCTCTTCGCCAGGCAAGGTCTGCCGCATCGCCGCATCGAGGAATGGAAATACACCGATCTGCGCGCGCTGATGCGCGAGGCAAAGCCGCTCGCGACTCCGCCCGATGCCGCGGCCAAGGCGCGCGCCAGGACGGCGGGAAAATTGCTCGGCGATGTGGAATGCCGCCGGCTGGTCTTCGTTGACGGCGCGTTCGCGCCGGACTTGTCGGATGTGGCGGTCCTGGAACAGGGGCTCGCGGTCACATCGCTCGCCGCGGCGCTCGCCGACAACGATCCGGCTCTCACCGGGCATCTCGGCAAGCTCGCACCGGGAAGCGACGTCGCCGTCGCGCTCAACACCGCGCTGATGGGCGACGGCGCGGTGATCCGCATCGGCGCCGGCTCGACCATCGAGCGTCCGCTGCATCTCGTCTTCGTCGCCGCGGCAAAGCCTGCCGCGACCTTCGTCCGCTCGCTCGTCATCGTGGAGCAGGGCGCGCGGGCGATGCTCGTCGAGAGCCACGAAGGGCCCGCCGGCATTGACTATCAGGTCAATGCCGCGCTCGAATTGTTCGTCGGCGATGCGGCGCACGTCGATCACGTCAAGATCATCGGCGAGGGATCGGACGCACTGCACGTCTCGACGTTGGCGGCGGCGATCGGCGCAAAAGCCCGCTTCAACGGTTTTACCTTCACGACTGGCGGCGCGGTCATCCGCAACCAGCTTTTCGTCAAGTTCGACGGCGAGGACACCGTCGCCGCCATCCGCGGCGCGACCCTCCTCAAGGGCCGTCAGCACGCCGACACCACGCTTGTCGTCAACCACATCGCGCGCGGCTGCCAGAGCCGGGAAGTGTTCAAGGCGGTGCTCGACGACGAAGCCCATGGCGTATTCCAGGGCCGCATCATCGTGCGCCCTGGCGCGCAGCGGACCGACGCCAAGATGATGACGCGGGCGCTGCTTCTCTCCGAGCGCGCCGAGGCGGACAACAAGCCCGAACTGGAAATCTTCGCCGATGACGTGCAGTGCGGCCACGGCGCCACCGCCGGCGCGCTGGATCGGGAGCTGAAATTCTACCTGATGGCGCGCGGCATTCCGCCGGCGCAAGCCGAAGCGTTGCTGATCCGGGCCTTCCTCGGCGAGGCGGTCGAGGGCATCGAGCATGCCGGCGTGCGCGAGGCGTTGATGGAGGCGGTCGCGGATTGGCTCGAGACGCGCTCCCTGACCCGTGCCGAGGTCAAGCATGCATGAGGCGGTGACCAACGGCGCCTACGACGTGAACCGCATCCGCGCGGATTTCCCGATCCTCGCCGCCACGGTCTACGGCAAGCCGCTCGTCTATCTCGACAACGCCGCCTCGGCGCAGAAGCCGCAAGCGGTGCTCGATCGCCTCAACGCCGCCTACACCACGCAATATGCCAACGTGCATCGCGGGCTGCATTATCTCGCCAACGAGGCGACCGAGGCCTACGAGGCCGCGCGCGAAAAAGTCGCGACGTTCCTCAATGCCGGGCGCAAGGAAGAGATCGTGTTCACCCGCAACGCCACCGAGGCCATCAACCTCGTCGCCTATACGTTCGGCCGCGAGCGCATAAAGGCGGGCGACGAGATCGTGCTCTCGATCATGGAGCACCATTCCAACATCGTGCCCTGGCATTTCCTGCGCGAGCGCCAGGGCGCGGTGATCAAATGGGCGCCGGTCGATGACGAGGGGCGTTTCCTTATCGACGAATTCGAGAAATTGATCGGCCCGCGCACCAAGCTTGTCGCCGTCACTCACATGTCGAACATGCTCGGCACGCTGGTGCCGGTGAAGGAGGTCGTGCGCATCGCCCACGCGCACGGCGTTCCAGTGCTGATCGACGGCGCCCAGGCCGCGGTGCATATCGAGGTCGATGTCAGGGACATCGACTGCGACTTTTACGCATTCACCGGCCACAAGCTTTACGGCCCGACCGGGATCGGCGTGCTCTACGGCAAATACGCGCATCTTGCCGCCATGCCGCCGTTCAATGGCGGCGGCGAGATGATCCGCGAGGTGTTCGAGGATCGCATCAGCTACGGCGATCCGCCGCATAAATTCGAGGCCGGCACGCCGGCGATCGTGCAAGCGATCGGGCTCGGCGCCGCGCTCGACTATGTCGCCGCGGTCGGCAAGGCGCGCATTCGCGCCCATGAGGGCGGTCTCGTGCGCTACGCCCACGACCGCTTGGGAGAAATCAACTCGTTGCGCATCTTCGGCATGGCAAAAGAGAAGGGACCGATCGTTTCCTTCGAGATGAAGGGCGCGCATCCGCATGACGTGGCGACGATCATCGATCGCTCGGGCGTCGCCGTGCGCGCCGGGACCCACTGCGTCATGCCCTTGCTCGCGCGCTTCGGCGTGACCGCGACGTGCCGCGCTTCGTTCGCCATGTATAATACGCGCGAGGAGGTGGACATCCTTGCGCAGGCGCTGCTCAAAGCCCAGGACTTCTTCACATGACGGATGATCCGAAACCCGATCGCGACACCGCGCCCGCCTCCGCCGACGCCGCCGAACGGTCCTCCGCGGTTCCAGCGGAGGAACTGGCGCGCCTGACCGACGAGATCGTGGCCGCGCTCAAGACCGTGTACGACCCGGAGATTCCCGCCGACATCTACGAACTCGGCCTGATCTACAAGGTCGACATCGACGATGACCGCGTGGTCAAGATCGACATGACGCTGACGACGCCGAACTGTCCGTCGGCGGCGGAACTGCCGACCCAGGTGGAGAATGCCGTCGCCGGCATCCCCGGCGTGCGCGAGGCCAGGGTCAACGTCGTCTGGGACCCCCCGTGGGAGCCGAGCCGCATGTCGGACGAGGCTCGTACCGTGCTCAACATGTGGTAAGCGTCGAGTGGCCGAGTTGCGGGCGCAGCCCCGGTGCATTACATAATTGCGGAGAAGTCATTAGGATTCTTAAGTTATTGCAATTCCAACCGATGCGCGCCCGTTGCCGGGAGTGCCAGGAGATTAGAGCGATGGACGCTGCC
>JASHRY010000045.1 GCA_030037105.1 Xanthobacteraceae bacterium | reverse complement strand
GTCGTCGTTGAGGGAAAGATCGAGACGCCGGGATTTGCCGCCGCGCTTGGAGCGGCGCATCGGCAGGTCGCGGTCGAGACGCGTTCGCGGCGGCAGAACGCGATGCCGCTCGAAGCGCGCGCCGGTTTTGCCGCCTTCGACGCCACGTCGGGCCGCGTCACGCTGACCTGCGCCACGCAGATGCCGCACCTGACGCGCACGGCGATCGCCGACTTGATCGGCATGCCAGAAGGCGAACTGCGCGTTATCGCGCCGGATGTCGGCGGCGGCTTCGGGCAGAAAATGTCGCTCGTACCCGAATACGTGCTTCTGGTCTGGCTCGCCCGCAAGCTGCGCAGCTCGGTCGCCTGGACGGAGGATCGCCGCGAGAACCTGGTTGCTTCCTTCCATAGCCGCGACCAATACATCCACCTGCAAGGCGGTTTCGATGCCAATGCCAAACTGGTCACGCTTGCCGCCGACGTGATCGCCAATGTCGGCGCCTATTCTTGTTATCCGACGACCTGCGCGGTCGAGCCGCTGATGGCGATGGCCGAGTTGCCCGGTCCGTACGATGTGCGCGCCTATTCCTGCCGCGCACGCGGCGTGCTCACCAATACCTGCCCGATGGCGCCCTATCGCGGCGTGTCGCGGCCGGCGATCACCATGGCGTTGGAGCGGCTGATGGATGTCGCGGCCGCGCAATTCAAGCTGGAGCCCGCGGAAATCCGCCGGCGCAACCTGATCGACACATTTCCCTATACGTCGGCGACCGGCCTCGTCTTCGACCAGGGAAGCTATCGGCAGACGCTGGACATGGCCGCCGCCGCGCTCGACCTGCCGGCGTTCCGGCAGCGCCAGCAGCGGGCGCGATCGCAGGGGCGTTATCTCGGCATCGGCTTGGCGACGTTTTCCGAGCGGACCGGCTATGGCACGCCGGCCTTCGCCGCGCGGGGCATGGGGGTCACGCCGGGATGGGAGACCGTCGAGATCGCAATGGACCCTTCCGGCTTCGTCGAGGTGCGGATCGGTGCCAGTCCGCACGGCCAGGGCCTGCGCACCACGCTCGCGCAACTCGTCGCCGACGAGCTCGGCCTTGCGCCCGACCGCATCAAAGTGATCCACGGCGACACCGACCGCACGCCCTATGGCTGGGGCACGTTCGCCAGCCGGTCGCTGGTCATCGCCGGCGGCGCCAGCGTCCTGGCGGCGCGCAAGGTGCACGCCAAGCTTACCAAGATCGCGAGCCGCCTCCTGGAAGCCGCGGCGGAGGACGTCGTGCTCAAGGACGGTGTCGCGCGGATCGCCGGAACCGATCGCGCGTTGCCGATCGAAACCCTGGCGCGTGCCGCCTATCATCAAGCGCATCTGTTCAAGGGCGAAATCGATCCAGGCATATCCGAGACCGCGACCTATGATCCGCCCGGCACCTTCTCGAATGCCTGTCACGCCGGCATCGTCGAGGTCGACGCCGAGACTGGAGGCGTGACCGTCGAAAGGTTCCTGGTGGCCGAGGACGCCGGCCGCATCGTCAATCCGATGATCGTCGATGGCCAGATTCGCGGCGGCGTCGCGCAAGGCATCGGCAATGCGCTGTTGGAGGAAATCGTGTACGACGAAACCGGCAACATCCTCACGGCGACGCTCGCCGACTTTCTGCCGCCGACGAGCCGCGAAATTCCGCCCATCGAGCTTCTGCATCTGCAGACATTGAATGGAGCGAGCCTCACCCAGGCCAAGGGCCTGGGCGAGGGCGGCGCCATTGGCGCGCCGGCCGCGATCCTCAATGCCGTCAACGACGCGCTCGCGCCCCTCGGCGCGACGATCAATGAAATCCCGGCGACGCCGCAGCGCATCCGCGCGGCCTTGCGTCAGGCGAGAGAGCAATCGGCATGAGCGAGCGCCACGACATCACCCTGACCATCAACGGGCGCCTGTATGCCATTCGCGTCGAGTCGCGCCGCACGCTGGTCGACGCCATCCGCGAGGATTGTGGACAAACCGGGACTCATATCGGCTGCGAGCACGGCGTCTGCGGCGCGTGCACGGTGCTTGTCGACGGCGAGCCGGTGCGGTCGTGCCTGATGTTCGCGGTGCAGGCCGACGGCAGGAAAATTCGCACCGTCGAGGGGCTCGCCGACGGCGACGAGCTCAATCCCCTGCAGCGCGCCTTCATGGCGCATCACGGCCTGCAGTGCGGCTTTTGCACGCCGGGCTTTCTGATGCTGATCACCGGCGTGTTGGAGCGCGATCCCGACATTAGCGACAAGGACCTCGTTGACGTACTGTCGTCCAATTTGTGCCGCTGCACCGGCTATCAGAACATCGTCAAGGCCGCGCACGCGGCCGCCGCCGAACTGCGGCGGCGTTGAAAATGTACGGCGGGACCATATGGGGCGAGCGATGACCGAGCCGAAGCCGCGGGCAAAATTCGTCGGCCGATCGCTGCCGCGGCTGGAAGACCGGCCGCTGCTGACGGGCCGCGGCTTGTTTGCCGCCGATGTGTCTTTCCCGCAGCAATTGCACATGCGCATCGTGCGCTCGAATCTTGCCCATGGACGGCTGCGCTCAATCGACAGCGACGCGGCGCTGGCAAAACCGGGCGTGCGTGCGGTGTGGACGGCCGCCGACATCGCCGACATTCCGCCGATCGATTTTCGCCTGAGCCGGATCGCAGAGCTTGAGCCTTACCGCCAGAGACTCTTTGCCACCAGCCAGGTGCGCTACGTCGGCGAGCCGGTCGCCGCCGTATTCGCGGACGACCCGTACCTCGCCGAGGATGCGGCCGATCTCGTCGTGCTCGACATCGAAGAATTGCCGGTCATTTTGCGCGCCGACGACGCGCCCGGCGAGTTCGAGCCCGGCCTTTCGACCGAGCCTGCGATCGTCCGCAAGGGCTACGGCGATGTCGAGGCGGCCTTCCGCACCGCCCACGCCGTGGTTACGGCGACGCTGTCGATCGGCCGGCATTCCGGCGTGCCGCTCGAAACCCGCGGCGCCATCGCCCGCTACGACGCGGCGCGCGACGTGCTCGAGCTGCACGGCGCCGCCAAGGTGCCGCATTGGAACCGCGACCAGATTGCGCGCATGCTTGGACGCGCGCCGGCCTCGGTGCAACTCTATGAGGGGCATGTCGGCGGCGGCTTTGGCATTCGCGGCGAGCTCTATCCGGAGGACCTGCTGGTCTGCGCCGCGGCCTTGCGCCTGCGCCGGCCGGTGAAGTGGATCGAGGATCGCCGCGAGCATCTCATCGCCGCCAACCATTCGCGCGAGCAGCACCATCACGTCCGTGCCGCCGTCGATCGCGAGGGGCGCATCCTCGCGATCGACGACGAGATATTCTACGATCAGGGCGCCTATATGCGCACCCATGCGGCGACCGTGCCCGACCTCGCCGCGGCGATGCTGCCGGGGCCTTACCGCGTTCCGGCCTACCGCGCCGCGGCGCGCATCCGCTTGACCAACAAGACACCGTGCGGGACCTATCGCGCGCCCGGCCGGTTCGAGAGCACCTTCGTGCGCGAGCGGCTCATGGATGCGATCGCCGACCGGTTGGATGTGGATGGCGTCGAGCTGCGGCGGCGCAACCTGATAGCCAAGCAGGAAATGCCCTACGCGCGTCCGCTCGACACGCTCGGCACCGAGATCGTCCTCGATTCCGGCGACTATGCCGGGCTCTTGGACAAGGCGCTGGCCGCGATCGATTGGCCGCAGTTGCGCGAGAAACTCGCGCAACGCCGCACCGCCGGCGAGCTCGTCGGCGCAGGTCTGGCGTTGTTCGTGGAAAAAAGCGGCCTCGGTCCGTTCGACCAGGTGAAGATCGACGTCGATGGCGACGGCATGGTGGAGGTGGTCAGCGGCTCCGCGTCTGTCGGCCAAGGCATGGAAACCGCCATCGCACAAATTTGCGCCGATGCGCTTGGAGTCGATTATCGCAAAGTCCACGTCGTACACGGTCGCACCGATCGCATCGAGCACGGAATGGGCGCATTCGCCTCGCGCGTCACGGTCATGACCGGAGAGGCGACCCGGATCGCGGCAGCCGCGGTCCGCGCCAAGGCGATCGAGGTCGCCGCCGAGTTGCTGCAGGCGCCCGCGGGCGTGCTCGACGTGGTGGCGGGCGAGGTTGTACGCACCGACGCCTCGTCAGGTCCCTCCGTCGGCCTCGGCGCGATTGCGCGCGCGCTGTCGTCCGGTGCGAATCTGCGTTTCGGCCGCGCGTCCGGGCTCGCGGCCGAGGGCTGGTTCCGCACCAATCACATGAACTACCCCTATGGCGCGCATATTGCGGTGACGCGCATCGATCGCGACACCGGCGGCGTCGTCATCGAGCGCTATCTCGTCGTCTACGACGTCGGCAAGGCGGTCAATCCGATGCTGATCGAAGGCCAGATCGCCGGCGGCTGCGCGCAAGGGATCGGCGGCACGCTGCTCGAGGAATTTTCCTACGACGAGCGCGGCGAACCCTTGTCGGTGACGCTTGCCGATTATCTGATGCCAACCGCGCGGGAGATACCGCCGATCGAAGTCATCATCTGCGAAGACGCGCCGAGCCCGCTCAATCCCATGGGATTGAAGGGGGCGGGAGAGGGCGGCGCCAACGCGGCGGGAGCGGCGATCGCCGCCGCGATCGACGACGCACTGGGGATGGTTGGCGCCGTCACCGCGCTTCCGATCACCCCGCAACGGCTCAAGCGGCTGATACGGCGGACGGCCGAATATCAGGACTGTTCCGGCAAGGCGAAGCCTCTGGACCGGACGAATACCGCCCGCTAGTCAATAAGCGGTAGATCAGCCAGCCGATTGTGTCGCGTAGGGGGAGCAACGAGCATGGACCTCAAGCTTCAAGGCAAGACCGCGCTGGTGACCGGCGGCAGCGAAGGCATCGGCAGAGGCATTGCGCTGGCGCTGGCCAAAGAAGGCGTGGACATCGCTATTTGCGCGCGCCGGAAGGAACCGCTGGAAGCCGCAGCCAGAGAGATTGCGCGGGAAACCAATCGCCAAATTGTCCCGATCCCCGCCGATCTGCGCAAGGACGCCGACGCGCGGGCTTTCATCGAGAAAGGCCATAAAGCGCTCAGCCGCGTCGATATCATGGTCAACAATGCCGGCTCGGCGGCCGGCGGCGTGATCGAGCATCTGAGCGAGGACGATTGGGAGAAAGGCCTGCAACTCAAGTTCATGGGCTATGTGCGGTGCCTGCGCTACGTGCTGCCGATCATGGTCAAGCAGGGCGGCGGTCGTATCGTCAACCTGATCGGCAATGACGGCGTCAAACCGTCCTATTGGGAAATCTGCCCGGGCGCGGCCAACGCCGCGGGACAGAACCTGACGCTCTCGCTCGCCGGCCAATATGGCAGGAATGGCGTCAGCTTCGTCGCAGTCAATCCCGGCCCGGTGCGCACCGAGCGCTGGACCGGGCTGGTCAAGGCCATGGCACGCGACATGAAGATTCCCTACGAAAAAGCCGACACGCTCGCGCCAGCCTCCATTCCCATGGGTCGCATTGCCGAGGTCGAGGAGGTGGCCAATCTGGTTGTCATGTTGGCCTCACCGCTGATGCAGATGGTCAACGGCACCATGATCGAGATCGACGGCGGCCAGGACAAGCCGCTGATGGATCGCTTCCGCGACAAGAATCGCTAGAGTCCATTTCACTTAGGCTGAAGCATATCCTGCGTTTCGGAAGTAGTTTGCGCATTCCTGCGGAGGGAATGCGTTGAGCAAGGTTCCGATACGTCGCCAGGTCGTTTCGACGGTTCGCTCGTCGGCTTTTCTGAGCAGGGTCTTGAGCTTGGCGAAGACCTGCTCGATCGGATTGAGGTCTGGGCTGTAGGGC
>JASHRY010000339.1 GCA_030037105.1 Xanthobacteraceae bacterium | reverse complement strand
TGTTATTGATAAATTTGACAATTCTAATCGCGACGCCGCGGATTATCGAACCTTTATCTTAGACGTCAGGCTCGGCGTGACGGCGTCGCCGGCAGGCGGCGATAAGCGTGTTGCGCAGCAAGCAGGCGATGGTCATCGGCCCGACGCCGCCGGGGACTGGCGTGATCGCCGCTGCAATGCCCTGCGCTTCGGCATAGGCGACATCGCCGACCAACTTCGGTTTCCCGCCCGGGACTTCAACCCTGTTGATGCCAACGTCGATCACGGTGGCGCCCGGTCTGATCCAATTGCCGCGCACGAATTCCGGTCGCCCCACGGCCGCGACCACGATATCGGCGCGGCGCAGGATGGCCGCGATGTCGCGGCTCTTCGAATGAACCAGCGTCACCGTACAATTCTCGGCCAGCAGCAGCGCCGCCATCGGCTTGCCGACGATGTTGGATCGGCCGAGCACGACCGCCTCGGCCCCGGCCAGAGCGGGCAACGCGTCCCGCAACAGCAGCAGGCAGCCATAGGGAGTGCATGGGACCAAGGCCCGCGCCCGGCCGCCGCTCCACAAGCGCCCGACATTCTCGGCATGAAATCCGTCAACGTCTTTCGCCGGATCGATCGCGTCGATGACGCGTTGCGGATCGATGTGTTTCGGCAACGGCAATTGCACCAAGATGCCATCCACGCGATCGTCGGCATTGAGCTTGGCAATCAGCGCCACCAGCTCGGCTTCGCTGGTCGCCTCCGACAGGTGGTGCTGAAAGCTTTGAATGCCGGCGGCGACCGCAGCCTTGCCCTTGCTGCCGACATAGACTTGGCTTGCCGGATCGCTGCCCACGAGCACGGCGCAAAGTCCGGGGACAATACCGGGGCCGGCCTTGAGTGCGGCGGCAGCCGCCGCGACATCGGCAAGCAAACGCTTGGCGCGCGCCTTACCGTCGATCCGTTTCGTGAGCATGGACGCTGCAACTCCACAGGCAAGATTTGGAGGGCTTTTGGATTCGGAAGGTTCTTGGGAGGGTTCTACGGGCGAAGTGGCGGCATTCGCAATGGCCGGCGCGGGACCATGCGCACGAAGGCACAGAAAGCGGCGGCGCGGCTCGCAAATCAACTGCTGACTCGTCGCGGGAAAAGTGGGACATTGCCCCGATAGCCTATTTCGGACGCCGGCCATGTTCCGGCGTGACGTGGAAAATGAGGAGGGACGCTCGCGCCGAGACGCCGCTCCTCCGCAAGGAAAATTGAACCCAGGGAGAGCCGCCCATGAAAATCATTGCCGCGCTTGCAGCCACGGTGTTGGCGTCCTGTTGGGCGATGACGGCGAACGCGGAGACGGTCAAGATCGGCGTGGTGTTGCCGTATTCGGGCCCGATGTCCGATCTGGGCAATCAGGTCGACAAGGCGTTCGACCTCTACGTCAAGCTGCACGCCAAGGACCTCGGCGACAACAAGATCGAGTTGGTCAAGCGCGACGAAGGGCCGCCTTCGGGCGCCAATGCCAGGACCGTGGTGACCGAGCTGATCACCAACGACAAGGTGAAGCTGCTCACCGGCTTCGTCTTCTCGCCGTCGGCAATCGCGGTGGCGCCGCTGATGACCCAGGCCAAGATGCCGATGCTCATCGCCAATGCCGGAACGGCGTGGATCACGAATTTATCGCCCTACATCGTGCGCTTCTCCTTCAGCATGTGGGACCCGGCATATCCGATGGGAACCTACGCGGCGAAAGACGCCGGCTGTAAGACCGCGGCCGCCGGATATACCGATTTCCCGCCGGGGCAGGACTCAACGCTCGCCTTCAAGACCGCTTTCGAAAAGGCCGGAGGCAAGCTGATCGATCAAATCCGCATGGGCGCTCCCGGACCGGTGCCCGACTTCACGCCATTCTTCCAGCGGGTCAAGGACGAGCATCCCGATTGCTTCTACGTTTTCGTTCCTTCCGGGGCGCACGCCGCCGGGGTGATGAAGACCTATGGCGAGCTTGCCATGCGGCAGGCCGGGGTTCGGCTCATCGGCCCCATGGACCTCATTCCCGACTACGAGCTTGCGCATATGAGCGACGCGGCCGTCGGTTTGATCGTCATGTCGAGCTATGCCGACGATTACGACACTCCCGTCAACAACGCCTTCGTCAAGGAATGGCACGCTGCCTACGGCCCCAGCTCCTATCCCGATTTCATGTCCGCCGCGTCATGGGACACGATGGCCGGGATCTTTCACGTCATCAACGCGCTGCACGGCAACCTCGACGACGGCGCCAAGGTCGTCGATGCGCTCAAGGGTTGGAAATACGACGGGCCGCGCGGTCCGATCGAGATCGATCCGCAGACGCGCGACATCATCCAGAACGAGAACGCCGAAGAGGTCATCAAGAAGCCCGACGGCAAGCTCGGCGTCAAAATTCTGGAAACGTATCCGCAGGTGAAAGACGAGTGCAAGGCGCTCAAAATAGGACGTTGCGCATCATAGCGGCCTGAGGCAGTAAGCCGGCAGCGGCAGATGCATTCTCCCCGCTTCCCGGGGCGGGGTGCAAACGGCACCGGGAGCGAACGTGGCCCCCATGGTCAACACCATCGTCAGCATCCTGTTCGATGGTCTGGCCTGGGCCGTGTTCCTGTTCATCATTTCCGTCGGACTCTCCGTCACCATGGGATTGATGGGGGTCGTCAATCTGGCGCATGGCGCGTTCGCCATGGTCGGCGGCTATCTCGTGCTGACGGCGACCGCGACCTGGGGCGTGCCGTTTCTGGCTTCGCTTGTCATCACCTTCGTGGTCGTCGGCTGCATCAGCGTCCTGTTCGAGCGGACGCTTTATGCGCAGCTCTACGGCGCGAGCGAACTCGACCAGGTGCTGATGACCATAGGGCTCGCTTTCATGGCGATCGCGACCTTCACGTATTTTTATGGGCCGCTGCCGCAGGGGATCCGCCTTCCCGATTACCTCTCCGGCGAGGTCCGCCTCGGCGCCCGCAGCTTCCCGACTTACCGGGTCTTTCTCATTGTCGTCGGGGCGGTGCTGGTTGCGGCGCTCTGGTACGGCTTCGAGCGCACCAATATGGGGGCCAAGATTCGCGCCGCGGTCGACAACCGGCGCATGGCGCAATCGGTCGGCATCGACGTCGATCGTCTGTTCACGTTCACTTTCGCGATCGGCAGCGGTCTTGCCGCGCTCGGCGGCGGGCTCGCCATTCAGCTCCTTGGCCTCACGCCGAGCTTTGCCGTCATCTATCTGGTCTTTTTCCTGCTGGTCGTCGCCGTCGGCGGCTCCGGCACCATTTGGGGCACGCTTGTGGGCGCGTCGGTGCTCGGCGTCGGCGATACCGCGGGCAAATATCTCTTCGCCGACGCCGGGGGCCTCGTCATTTATGCCGTCGCGGTGCTGATCCTGCTGATAAAGCCCGCGGGACTCTATGGACGCGACTAAATCGTCCCCGCCATCCCTCGGCGGCGAAATTGCCGACGAGCGCGCGCGCGCCGTCAGCTTCCTGGCGCGGCGGGATCGTTTTGGCGCCGCCGAGGCGTTGCCTTGGCTGCTGGCCATAGCCGCCTATTTCGTCTTTCCCAACCAGATGATTCTCGGCGGCCAGACGCTGATCATGATCCTGTTCGCGTTGTCACTCGATCTCATTCTCGGTTTTGCCGGAATCGTCACGCTCGGCCACGCGGCGTTCTTCGGCGTCGGCGCCTATGGCGCGGCCCTGCTGATCACCGACCTGAACTGGAACGAGCCTATTTCCGGGCTCGTTTGCGCGGGGGCGCTGGCGGCGATTGCAGGCTTCCTCTCCGGCTGGATCTTGTTGCGCTATCGCGGCCTGGCGCTGTTGGTGCTGACGCTCTCGACGACCATCATGCTGCAGCAATTGGGCAACCTGTTTCGCGGCTTTACCGGCGGCTACGACGGCATTCCCGGCGTCAATATCGCGCCGCTGTTCGGATATTTCGGCTACGACCTCTACGGCCGCACCTATTATCTCTATTGCCTCGCCGTGCTCTTCGTCGCTTTCTATGTGGTGCGCCGGATCGTCTATTCGCCGTTCGGACAATCGCTCGCCGGAATCCGCGAAAACGTCGCCCGCATGCACGCGCTCGGATCGCCGGTGCATTGGCGCCTCGTCATCGTCTATACGATCGCCGCCGGCCTCGCCGGCGTCGCCGGCGGGCTGTTTGTGCAGACCAACACCTTGGTGACGCTCGGCGTATTCGATTTCGACCAATCGGCCGCGGTGCTGATGATGCTCATCCTCGGCGGCGCCGGCTGGCTTTACGGCGCGTTTGTCGGCGCCGTGCTTTACATGGTGCTGCAAAACGAATTGGCGAAAGTCAGCCCGGAATTCTGGCAATTCGGCATCGGCCTCTTGTTGATCGTGGTGGTCCTGCTGGCGCGGCGCGGCGTGTTCGCCAGACTCGCCCATATGGGTCGGCTCCTGCGGTGGGGAATGCGCCGATGACCATGACGAGCGCGACAGCGCCTCCGGCCCTGGAAATCAGGAACCTGCAAAGAAGCTTCGGCGCAATCCAGGTGGCCAACGACATCAATCTGTCGTTGCCGCGCGGCGCCCGCCACGCGCTGATCGGGCCGAACGGCGCCGGCAAGACCAGCCTCGTCAATCTGATCACCGGCGTGCTGCGGCCGTCGGCGGGCCAAGTGCGGCTCGACGGCGAAGAGATCACTCACCTGTCGCAGGCCGCGCGCGCGCGGCGCGGGATTGCGTGTACGTTCCAGGTCAACCGGCTGTTTCGCGGCCTGACCGTCGTCGAGAATGTCTATCTTGCGGTCGCCGAGCGCACGCGCGCCTGCCATCGCCTGTGGCGATCGGCCGGCAGCGAGGCCGCGGTTATCGACGAGGCGCTCGATCAACTGGAGGCGCTCGCGCTCCTCGCCGACGCCTGCAAGCCGGTGCGCGAGCTGCCCTACGGCCGGCAACGGCTGGTCGAGATCGCGATCGCGCTGGCGCAGCGGCCGAAGCTCCTGCTGCTCGACGAACCGGCAGCCGGCGTGCCGTCCTCGGAAAACCATCTGATCCTCGAGGTGATCTCCAGGCTCGATCCGGACATCACCGTCCTGATCATCGAGCATGACATGGACGTGGTGTTCCGCTTTGCGCAGCGGATCACGGTGATGGTCGCCGGCGCCGTGCTGACCGAAGGCACGCCGGAGGAGATCTCGGCCGACGAGCGCGTGCGCGCGGTCTACCTCGGCGAGGCACGGAGGGATCGCCGTGACTGAGCGGGAACTGGCGCTCGAGCTTGACGACGTATCGGGCGGCTACGGCGAGACCGTTATCGTCGAGAATGTCCGGCTTGAGGTCAGAGCCGGGGAAACGCTCTCCATCATCGGCCGCAACGGCGTCGGCAAGACCACGCTGCTGGCGACGATAATGGGGCACACCACGCTGCATCGCGGCCGCGTCCGCTTGCTCGGCCGCGATATTTCGCAATTCGCGCCGCACCGGCGGGTCGCGGCCGGCTTGGGATATGTCCCGCAGGAGCGGGAGATATTTCCATCGTTGACGCTAAGGGAAAATCTCGAAGTGGCGGCGCGGCCGGGGCCGTGGACCATCGACGCGGTCTTCGCGCTTTTCCCCAAGCTCAAGGAGCGGCAGCTCAACCGCGGCAATCATCTCTCCGGCGGCGAGCAACAAATGCTGGCGATCGCCCGGGCGCTCGTCGGCAATCCGGAAGTGATCCTCATGGACGAGCCTTCGGAGGGCCTGGCACCGGTCATCGTCGAGGAACTCACCCGCGCGGTTCGCCATCTGGTCGACACCCAAGGACTGACGCTGGTCCTGGTCGAGCAGAACACGCGCCTGGCGCTCGACATCTCGCCGCGCACCGTGGTGATGAACCGCGGTCGGATCAGTTACGACGGCTTGAGCGAACCGTTGCGACAGAGCCGGGAAAAGCTCGATCGATTGATCGGCGTAGGGCGGCCGTCGGCCGCATGACGCGCCAACCGCGTTTGCAGCCGCGAACGCGCTGATAAGTCATCCCGCTCGAGGCGCGGCTCAAGCGACGTTCCGTGCCGCGGCCCGCCCGGCCGCCCGACCGGAGAAGATGCAGCCGCCGAGGAAGGTTCCTTCGAGCGCGGCGTAGCCGTGAACGCCGCCGCCGCCGAACCCAGCCGCCTCGCCGGCGGCGTAAAGTCCGGGCACGGGTCGGCCGTCGGCGCCGAGCACGCGGCTGTCGAGATCGGTTTGCAGGCCGCCCAGAGTCTTGCGCGTCAAAATGTTGAGGCGAACCGCGATCAAAGGTCCGGCAGCGGGATCGAGCAGCCGATGCGGCCGCGCCGTGCGAATGAGCCGGTCGCCGAGATAACGACGCGCGCCGCGAATGGCCGTGATCTGCATGTCCTTGCAATAGGGATTGTCGAGTTGGCGATCGCGGGCGGCGATCTCGCGCTCGACACTCGCCACGTTCAGTAAGGGCTCGCCGCCGGCGAGCGCATTCATGCGCTCGACCAGGACCGCAAGATCGCGCTCGACGATGAAGTCTTCGCCCTTGTCCATGAAGGCTTTGACCGGGCCGGGAATGCCCCCGGCCGCGCGGCTCAGAAGAACCCGGCGCCAGCTTTTGCCGGTCAAATCGGGATTTTGCTCCGAGCCGGACAGCGCGAATTCCTTGGCGATGATTTTTCGGGTGAGGATCAACCAGGAATAATCGTACCCGGTCTGCATGATGTATGTGAGGGTGCCGAGCGTATCGAAGCCAGGATAAAGCGGGGCCGGCAGCCGTCTGCCGCGCGCGTCGAGCCACAGCGCGGATGGACCGGGCAGGATGCGAATGGCGTGCGCGGTCCAGATCGGATTCCAGTTCCTGACGCCTTCCACGTAATGCCACATGCGATCGCGATTGATGACCCGCCCGCCGGCGGCTTCGCTGACGGCCAACATGCGGCCGTCGACATGGTCGGGAACGCCGGTGATCATGCGCCTGGGCGGCGCCCCCAAACGCTGCGGCCAGTTCTGACGAATAAGCTCGTGATTGGCGCCGATGCCGCCGGAAGCGACGATGACCGCCTGCGCCTTGAGCGCAAACGATCCGACATCTCGCGCGAGCTTTTGCGGCCGCGCTCGGCGTTCGACGGCGCGAGGATGTCGCCGCGCACGCCGTCGATGGCGCCGCCCGCCTTGGTCAGTTCGTTGACGCGATGCCTAAATCTCAGGGCGGCAAGCCCCCGCTCCACTGCTTTGCGCACGCGCCGCGCGAACGGCGCGACGACGGCAGGACCGGTTCCCCAGGTGACATGGAAGCGCGGCACCGAATTGCCGTGGCCGGTGGCGTTGCCGCCGCCGCGCTCGGCCCAGCCGACCACGGGAAAGAAGCGCACGCCACGCTGGCGCAGCCACGAGCGCTTCTCGCC
>JASHRY010000338.1 GCA_030037105.1 Xanthobacteraceae bacterium | reverse complement strand
AAGGCGGCTCCTTTTTTGCCCGCAACGGCCTTTTGTTCGAGCCGGCCGAGCAGCTTGCCCCGCAGATGAAGAGGCTCGGTGAGGCGCAGCGTCTGCTGCAGGCCTTGGCGTCCGATCCGAGCCTCGGCGGCGTCATCCGCGCCTTGCAATACGGGCTCATCGGCGTGCAGGGCGGCAAGCTCACGCTCGACGACATGAATTGGGCGATGACGCTGGCGGCCAATACGCTCGACCGGGTGAATGCAAATCAGCCGGCGAGCTTTTCCTGGCGTGTGCTGGCGCAAGGCCGCGCGCCGAAACCGAACGACCTGATACGGTTCCTGCGCATCCGCGCCGTGCTTGACTTTTCCGAACTCGAACCCGGGCTGAAGGCGAGCAACGCCATCCGCGCGGCTGCCGCCGATCTCAACCTCGCGTCCCACTATCAGGCGCGCGTGCGCTTGACCGGCCCGGTGCCCATGGCGGACGACGAATTCTCCACGATCAAGGACCATGCGGCAATCAACGCCGTGGTGACCATTGCCGTCGTGCTCTTCATCCTCTGGCTCGCTTTGCGCTGGTTCCGGATCATCTTCGCCGTGTTCGTCAGCCTCATCGTCGGCCTTTCGATTACCGCCGCGCTCGGCCTGATGATGGTCGGCGCGCTCAACCTGATATCGATCTATTTTGCCGTGTTGTTCGTCGGACTCGGGGTCGATTTCGGACTCCAGTTCAGCGTCCGCTATCGGGCCGAGCGGCATGAAGTCGACGGTCTGCACGAAGCACTGCTGCATGCCGGCCTGCGCGCCGGCGCCCCGCTGACGCTCGCCGCGCTCGCCACCGCCGCCGGCTTCCTGTCGTTCCTGCCGACGGCGTATCGGGGATTGTCAGAGCTCGGATTGATCGCCGGCATCGGCATGCTGATCGCGTTTTCCACCAGCATCACCCTGCTGCCGGCGCTGCTGAGCAAGCTCAAACCGCGCAGCGAGCCCCACCCGCTTGGTTATAGGGCGCTGGCGCCGGTCGACCGTTTCCTCGAGCGTCACCGCATGCCGATCCTTATCGGAACCGCGCTGGTCGTCGCCGGTGCATCGCCGCTGCTGCACTGGCTCCGGTTCGATTTCAATCCGATCAACCTGCGCAGTCCGAAGGTCGAATCGGTCGCGACCTATCTCCAGCTCGAAAAAGATCCGGAGAGCGGCGCCAACGACATCCAGGCGCTGGAACCTTCGCTGACGGCAGCCGACGCGGCTGCCGTCAAACTCAGGGCGTTGCCGCAAGTCGCGCGCGTGGTGACGCTGTCGACGTTCATTCCCAATGATCAGGATAAAAAACTGCCGCTCATCCAAGCGGCGGCAAAGACGCTTGATGCCGCGCTCTATCCGCGCGCCATCAACCCGCCGGAGACGGATGCGCAAGACGTCGGCATGCTCAATTCCACCATCGAGGCGCTCAACCGGCTTGCCGGCGATGCCACGAGCCCCGGCGCGATGACCGCAAGGCGCCTCGCCGCCGCCATGACCACGCTCGCCAAGGCTGATCGGGCCGCGCGGCAGCGCGCCGAGATCGCGTTCGTCCAGCCGTTGCGCACGGCGCTCGACGATCTGCGCAATCTGCTCAAGGCGCAGGAAATCACCCGCGACAACCTTCCGCCCGAGCTCGTGAATCAATGGGTGACGCCGGATGGGAAAGCCCGCCTGACCATCGCGCCCAAGGGCAATTCGAACGACAATGCCATGGTCCAAGCATTCGCGCAGGCCGTGCTGGCGGTAGACCCCAACGCGACCGAGGGGCCGATTTCAATCCTGCAAGCGCGCCGGACGGTCGTCATCGCCTTCATCGAGGCGGGCGCATGCGCGCTGTTTTCGATCTCCGTCATCTTGTGGATCACATTGCGGCGATGGGGCGATGTGCTGCTGACGCTGATCCCGCTGCTGGTAGCCGGCTTGGTCACGCTGGAGATTTGCGTGCTGATCGACCTGCCGCTCAATTTCGCCAACATCATCGCGCTGCCGCTGCTCTTGGGCGTCGGCGTCGCATTCAAGATTTACTACATCATGGCCTGGCGCGAGGGGCAGACCAACTTGCTGCAATCGGTGCTCACCCGGGCCGTCACCTTCAGCGCCTGCACGACGGCGACCGCCTTTGGCAGCTTGTATTTTTCCAGCCATCCCGGGACCTCGAGCATGGGCAAGCTGCTCGCCATCTCGCTGCTGACGACCATGGCGGCGGCGGCGCTGTTCCAGCCGATCCTGATGGGCAAGCCGCGCGAGCCGTACGAGAGGCGCGTGGCGGGAGGGCGCTCCTGACAGCGGCGCCCGCTTTATGGCCGCCAATCCGCTAACGATGCGCGGAATTCTGCATCTTCGCCGCCGCGTTGGATTTGCGCGTTCCCAAGCCATTATTGGGAATGACCGAGGGATCGAGTTCGTCGTAGGCGGAATCCGGCAAACGCCTCCAATATTGATTGCGGCCAAACAAGGAAATGCCGAGATAACCGCGAACGACGAGCGTTTGCCCGTCGGGCGAAAGCGTCATCATGGCGTTGTAAATGTGGCCGTCGCGCGGATCGAGGATGGTCCCATCCTCATACTGCAAGCCGTTTTGCTTCATGTCGCGAATGATATCGAGCCCAAGCCATCGCCGGTTATGACGGTCGTCCGTACACCGACTGCAAACAACGTCGGGACTCTCGCCGGGTTTCAGATACATCTTCACGATGGTTCCGGTATAGACGCCGTCATGCTCGCTGATGAGGAACCAGCCGGTGGTCTCGCCGCTATCCGGATCGATCGCTTGCCAAAGCCCCGCCGCCGTCGGCTCGGCGGCGGGCGCCGGCTCGGCGGCGAGGAGCGACAGGAGTATTGCGGCACTTGTCGCAAGTTTTGCCGGCATCATCGGTTCTCCAAGCTCAATCGATTCATCGGACGGCGGGTGCCAACTCCACGGCGAGGCATGCGATGGCACACAACGCGGTACGTTCTATCAATTCAC
>JASHRY010000044.1 GCA_030037105.1 Xanthobacteraceae bacterium | reverse complement strand
GCCCATGGGGCGGCTGGGCACGCCCGAGGAGGTGGCCTGGTTCGCCCTCTTCCTCGCCAGCGACGAGGCAAGCTACATCACCGGCCAAGCGCATCTCGTCGACGGCGGGATGGCGTTGTGAAGACAGACGACGGAGGACTGACGACGGAGAACAGAACACCGGCACATCTGGCGTCCGTCTTCTGTCGTCTGCCGTCCGCAAGCCATGCACATCTTCATCACCGGCGCCGCGGGGATGATCGGGCGCAAGCTCGCGGTCCGTTTGGCCGGCGAGGGAGCGCTGAACGGCCGGCCGATCGAGCGGCTGACGCTCCTCGATATAAGCGCTCCGCCGCCGCCCGAGACGGCCGGGTTTCGCGTCAGCACCGTTGCCGCCGACATCGCCGATCCGCAAGCGGCGCACGCGGCGCTCGCCGGCCGGCCCGACGTGATCTTCCATCTCGCCGCCGTCGTCTCCGGCGAAGCCGAGCTTGATTTCGAGAAAGGCGTCCGGGTCAATTTCGACGGCGCGCGCGCTCCTGGAGGCCGTTCGCGCCGCCGGCGATTATCGTCCGCGATTCGTCTTCGCCTCGTCGCTCGCGGTGTTCGGCGCTCCGTTCCCGGAGGCGATCCCGGACGATTTTGCTTTAACGCCGCTCACCTCCTACGGCACGCAAAAGGCGATGGTCGAGCTTCTCCTCGCCGACTACAGCCGTCGCGGCTTCCTCGACGGCGTCGGCATCAGGCTGCCGAGCATCGTGGTGCGGCCGGGCCGGCCGAACCAGGCCGCTTCGGGATTCTTCTCCGCGATCATCCGTGAGCCTTTGGCCGGACGGGAGGCGGTGCTGCCGGTCGATGACAACGTCTGCCACTGGCACGCGAGCCCGCGCGCGGCGGTGGGATTCCTCCTCCACGCCGCCGGCCTCACGCGCGAGCAGATCGGACCGCGGATCAACCTCGTCATGCCCGGCGTGTGCTGCACCGTGGCCGAGCAGATCGCCGCCTTGGGGCGGATTGCCGGCGACAAGGTCGCCACCCGCATCTGCCGCGCGCCGGACCCGCTGATCGCGCGCATCGTCGCCGGCTGGCCGAGCCGATTCGACCCGCGCCGGGCGCTCGCGCTCGGTTTCAAGGCCGAGACCTCGTTCGACGAAATCATCCGCGCCCACATCGAGGACGAGCTGGGGGGCAAAATCGCATCTTGATGCCGGGCGCAAGGCTCTTCCCTCGCCGCGTGCCGGGCGTCTAGAGCGGATGACTTATCTTCGAATCGTCATCCCGCTCCGGCTTTTTGGTGGAGCATGATCTTTTCGGAAAACCGGTTTCCACTTTTCCGGATCATGCTCTATGTGTGCGGCCATGCGCTTCATCTCGACGCTCATCCCCGGTACGCTCGCCCGCCGTTACAAGACCTTCCTTGCCGACGTGGTGCTCGATTCCGGGGACATGGTGACGGCCCATGTCGCCAATCCGGGCGTCATGAAGGGCCTTGAGCGGCCATTCTCGCGGGTGTGGCTCTCCAATTCCGCCAATCCGTTGCGGCGGTTTCCCTACACCTGGGAGTTGGTCGAGGCCGACCTCGGCAGCGGCCCGGAGCTCGTCGGGGTGAATACCGCCCAAGCCAATTTGCTCGTCGGCGACGCGCTCGCGGCCGGGCTGATCCCGGAGCTGCGGAATTACGCGTCGATCCGGCGCGAGGTCCAATACGGCGAGGGATCGAGGATCGACTTTCTGCTCGAAGGCTCGATGCGGCGGCCTTGCTACTTGGAAGTCAAGAACGTCCATTTCATGCGCCAGCCGCGGCTCGCCGAATTCCCGGACTACGTGACCGACCGCGAGGCCAAGCATCTCGACGAACTTGTGGCCGTGCAGGCGAGGGGCGTGCGCGCCGCGCTGCTCTTCGTCATTCCGATTCAATCGGCGGAGCGGTTCGCCATCGCCCGTGACATCGATCCGACCTATGCGGCCGCCTTCGAGCGCGCGCGGGCGAAAGGCGTGCAGATGCTGGCCTGGCGTTGCAATGTGGGGCTCGACGCGATCGAGATCGCGGCGCCGGTTCCCATCCTCGACGCTTAACCGGACCCGACGGCGACCGAGGACGATTGCTTGCGTTGCGGCCGAGTATGCTTACATTTGCCGGTGAACCGGCGGCGCCCAGCCGCTTTCATCGCGGCTGAAACCTCTCTTTCCCCATGACCTATGTCGATGCGGCCTGCGCGCCGCTGCGCAAAACCGGACAGATCAAGATTTACGGGCCGGCCGCCTTCGAGGGCATGCGCAAGGCGGGCCGGCTCGCGGCCGAATGCCTCGATATGCTGGCCGAAGAGATCAAGCCCGGCGTTTCTTCCGCGCGCATCGATCGGCTGGTGTTCGAATTCGGCCTGGACCACCACGCCTTGCCGGCGACCCTCATGTACCGCGGTTACCGCAAGGCGACATGCACCTCGATCAATCACGTGGTCTGCCACGGCATACCGGGAGAAAGGCTGCTGCGCGAGGGGGACATCGTCAACGTCGACGTGACGCTGATCCTCGACGGCTGGCACGGCGATTCGAGCCGCATGTATGCCCTCGGCGAAATCCCGCGCCGCGCCGAGCGGCTGCTCGACGTCACCTACGAGGCGATGATGCGCGGCATTGCTGCGATCAGGCCGGGCGGCAGCACCGGCGACGTCGGCCACGCGATCCAAACCTATGTCGAGGCTCAGAATATGAGCGTGGTGCGCGACTTCTGCGGCCATGGCCTCGGCCGTCTGTTCCACGACGAGCCGAACATCGTGCATGTGGGCCGGCCGGGCGAAGGCATCGTGCTCAAGCCGGGCATGTTCTTCACCGTCGAGCCGATGATCAATCTCGGTCGCCCGCACGTAAAGGTTCTCTCCGACGGCTGGACCGCGGTGACCCGCGATCGCTCGCTCTCCGCGCAATTCGAGCACTCGGTCGGCGTCACCGAAACCGGCGTCGAGATTTTCACCCTTTCGCCCAAGGGACTGACCCGGCCGCCCTACCGGGTGTGAGCCGGAGAGCCTTTCTTCGGGAGGCTTCGAGAGCCGCATCCCCTCTTGCGGCGGGCGGATCGATTGCAAATCGGTACGCACCACGGCGTCGTCGCCAGGATCTTCGACGCCGCGATATCGCCGAGTCCCACGGTAAACCATTATGGCCGCGTCCAGGAATTGCGTCAGGAGCCGCGTCGCCAGGGACCGGGGGCCGGAGTATTGTTCCGGCCCTGAGGAGATCATGCCATTTGCTCGTCGGGGCGACGCAGAAGGGGCGTTGCCGGAGCGGGATCATCATGGAGCGACTACTCGGCGACAGCGAAGGATGGCCGTCGGGCCAACGCCACATGAACGAGACCGGCCTCAGCATCGACGCCATGCGCCGCATCGACCGCTGGGCCGGCGTGCCGCTGTGCGCGCTGGCGACGGCGCTGTTGAAGGTATTGTGGCGGGTGCAGCGCGCCTCGTCGCAGCCGGTACGGCGTGTCCTGTTCATCGAGCTTTCCGAAATGGGCAGCACGCTGCTCGCCGATCCGGCCATGCGCAAGGCGCGCGCGCGGACGGGCGCCGAGATCTATTTCGTCATTTTCGCCCGCAACGCCGATTCCCTCGCGCTCGCGGGCACGGTGCCGCGCGGCAACGTCTTCACCATCCGCAGCGACTCACTATGGCTCCTCGCGGTCGATACGCTGCGGTTCTTGTTTTGGACGCGGCGCAACGCCATCGATGCCGTGGTCGACCTCGAATTGTTTTCGCGTTTTTCCGGATTGCTGACCGGATTATCCGGCGCCCAACGGCGCGTCGGCTTTTATCGCTTCCACAACGAGGGCCTCTATCGCGGCGAAATGCTGACCCACCGCGTCACTTACAACCCGCACATTCACATCGCCAAGAATTTCATCGCGCTCGTCGACGCATTGTTGAGCGCGGCGCCGACGGTCCCTTACTCCAAAACGATCATCGGCGATGACGAGCTGACCATCGCGCTGCCGCCGCCGAGCGCGGCGGCGCGCGAGGACGTGCTGACGCGAATCAAGCGTCTCGCTCCGGATTTCGATGCGGCCCGCATGCGATTGGTCTTGGTCAATCCCCATGCCGGCGAAATGCTCCCGCAACGGCAGTGGATGCCGGAGCGTTTCGCCGAGCTGATCCGGCGCATCCTCGCCGCGAATGACGACGTATTGGTGTTGATCACCGGCGCCCCGAGCGAACGAGCGGCGGCGGAAGATCTGGCGGCCCGATGCGCAAGCAAGCGCTGTCTCTCATTCGCCGGGCATTCGGCGCTGACCGACCTGCCGGCCTTCTACGCGCTCGCCGTCGTGATGGTCGCCAGCGATTCCGGCCCGGCGCATTTCGCCGCGGCGAGCGGTCTGCCGACTGTCGCCCTGTTCGGACCGGAGACGCCGAGCCTCTACCGACCGCTCGGCAGTTCAATCCCGATCTATGCCGACCTTGCCTGCTCGCCATGCGTGAGCGCCGGCAATCACCGCAAAAGTCCGTGCCGCGACAATACCTGCATGAGCGCGATCAGCGTTGACCGGGTTTTCACCGCAGTTACCGACATTTTGCAGGCGCCGATTCAAGCGCGCCGCCACGGCGAGCGCGCGACCTGGAGCGCAAACCGATCGCATTGAACCGGATTGCGTTCCGGCTTATTGAGGGAGCACGATCTTTTCGGAAAATCGGTTCCCACTTTTCCGGATCATGCTCCAACGAGAGCAATATCGTCGCGGCCCGATTGCAAAATGCCGTAATCAGGTCATGCTTGAGGCAACCTGCACGGGCAGTCGGAGCGGCTGCGACGTGGCGTGGATTGCGGGTCGAGTCCCATGGGCGGAAAGCGCGAGAGCGACCACGACCTCGCCGCAGAGGCCCCGCATTATTACGGCCACCGCGAGCGGCTGCGCGAGCGGTTTCGCGAGGCCGGCGACGAGGCATTGTCGGATTACGAACTGCTCGAACTGGTGCTGTTCCGCGCCCTGCCGCGGCGGGACGTTAAGCCGCTCGCCAAAACCCTGGTCGCCACGTTCGGCTCGTTCGCCGAAGTCGTCTCCGCGCCGGCGGCGCGGCTCGCCGAAGTGAAGGGGCTGGGCGACGCCGCCATCACCGAGCTCAAGCTCGTCCAGGCGGCGGCGAGCCGGCTTCTTCGCGGCGAAGTGAAAAAGCGGCCCATCCTCTCGTCCTGGTCGGCGGTGCTCGATTATTGCCGCACCGCGCAGGCCTTTGCCGATCGCGAACAGTTCCGCGTTCTCTTTCTCGACAAGCGCAACCAGCTCATCGCCGACGAGCTGCAGCAGGTCGGCACCGTCGATCACACGCCGGTCTATCCGCGCGAGGTGGTCAAGCGCGCGCTGGAACTGTCGGCGACGGCGCTCATCCTCGTGCATAACCATCCCTCCGGCGACCCGACGCCGTCGCGCGCCGACATCCAGATGACGCAACAGATCATCGCGGTGGCGAATCCGCTCGGCATTTCCGTGCACGACCACATCATCGTCGGCAAGGAGGGCCACGCCAGCCTGAAGGGGCTGAAGCTGGTGTAGGAGCACCCGACGTCAGCCGTTAAGCAAACAACGGACATGGCTGAACTGGTCAGCGGTTTCAGGGAAACGCCGGGAAACGACGAACGGCATTGCAGCAAAAAATGAGAGCAAAAGGGGTTACCTTACAAGATCGTTCGCCGCGCTCTGGCAAAATCCTGCAAGGGAAAATGAAGCCTGATGCCGCGGTTGTTTTGTAGGCCACCACGTCTTTCGGATCGAGCCGGATGGCCTCGTTGAAGTCGGCGATGGCGCGGGCGAGGTCACCTTTGGTCTGATAGGCGGCGCCGCGATTGTTGTAGGCTCGGGCGCGATTATCTGCGGTTTCGCCCCGCCCTTGCAGGATGCGCGTGCAGCCTGCGATGGACCGATCGGCATCGTCGGCCTTGCAATCATTCCAATCGCGCCGACTCGCGGCCGTCGCCGGGAGAAATCCTAGGACAAGGACGGCAATAGCCGCACAGTTACGCACCCGGCGGGCGATACGCCATCGACTTGCCGAGGGCGCGGTCGAGTTCGCTCGTAGTAAGTAGCTCCATAATTTTTAAATGTGAAAACGCACCGCTCGCATCCAATAATGCGGTGAGCGCCGCGCCGGTGGCGTTGTCGGGGAATTCAGAAATCGCGATACCCGTGTATTCGCCAGCCGCCCAGTAGATCGTTTCGAGTTTTCCGCCGACGCTTTCGAAACCTTTTCTCACCGCAGCTTCACGTGCCGACGCTTTCTCCTTCAAAAGACCCTTGGCACCTTCGGCGCTATATTTAAACAATGCGAGATATCGTGGCATGCGGACCTCCCTACGAACACGCGTTTGTCACGCGAAAAAGGTATACGATCTTCGTCCGCGCCATGTAGTCGGTCAGTCGGCGACACCGTGTCGCAGAACCCCGCCGTGAAACGCTAATGGTTGGCGGCAATGCCGCCGAAGGGTCGGCCCGATGTCCGCTACCGAGCTCAGTGCAAACATGCTCTCCGCGTGACCGACAATGATCCTGAGACAGTCAACATGA
Source organism: Xanthobacteraceae bacterium (assembly GCA_030037105.1). Next base: position 6,080 of record JASHRY010000044.1, on the reverse strand, counting down.
GCGACTGTGACGCGACGGGATCACTCAAACAGCCGCCAACAACCGCCCCCTGTTGCCGACCTCGGTGACCGATTTCCAGATCAATTTTTTGCAAGATATCGCCCGATAGGGCGTTTGCAGCGTGTCCTGCACAATCACCCTTCCGGCGATCCGACCCCTGTTTCGCTAAAGCATAATCTGGAAAAGTGGGCACCGGTTTTCGGAAAAGATCATGCTTCACCAATAAACCAGAGCAGGATGACGACTCGAAGAGAAGTCATCCCGCTCTGGTATGGCGGATTTGAAGTTCCTGCAATCAAGCGGCTAACCTCTCATGGGAACTTCAAATCCAAAAACCACACTAGAATCATAAATTTGCTAGTGTCCCTGCGATTCCGAAGTTCGCATCAGGAGAAGGCCGTACACTCGTGCGAACTTCGGAATCGGGACACTAGTGCCAAAGCTCCTTGCTCGCCAAGCGCGCGCCCGCGACCAGCGCCTCGAGTTTCGCCGAGGCGATCTGCGGATGGACGCGGCCGCCAAATCCGCAATCCGTGCCGGCGATGACATTCTCCCGCCCGACCACGTCGGCGTAGCGCACGATCCGGTCGGCGACCACCTGCGGATGCTCCACGACGTTCGTCGCGTGGCTGACGACGCCGGGAATGAGCAGCTTGCCGTCGGGCAGCTTCGCGTCCTTCCACACGCGCCATTCGTGCTCATGGCGGACGTTCCCCGCCTCCACCGAATAGGCGCCGGCGTTGACGGCGAGCACGAGGTCGACGATGTCCTGCAACGGGATGTCGGTGGTATGCGGCCCGTGCCAGCTTCCCCAGCAGATATGGTAGCGGATGCGTTCCGCGGGCAGCCCGCGCAGCGCATGATTCAGGGCTTCGATGCGCGCGCGCTCGAATCTCTTGAACTCCGCAAGCGGCGGCTCGGGATTGATCATGTCCCAGTTGTCCGGCAGGCTTGGATCGTCGATCTGCAGGATGATCCCGGCCGCCACGATCGCCCGGTATTCGTCCCGCATCGCCTCGGCCGCGGCAAAGACGAATTCCTCCTCGGTCCTGTAATACAGGTTCTCGCTCCGCGCGAAGCTGCCGGGCCCGATCGAGCACATGAAGCCTTCTTCCGCCCCGGCCGCCGCCATTGCCTTCTTCAGGTTGGCGATATCGGCCGCGATCGCGGCATGGCCGGCATATTTGAGCGGCGCGGTACAGACCGGACGCCGGCCCGACCTGCGGGCGGCGCTCCCCAGCAAGGTGCCGGTCGATTCCGGGTCCTGATAAAATTCGCCGAACTTCCGGAAATCGCGGCGATTGCTCATCGTCGTCAGCGCCAGCTCCGCGACGTTCGATCTTTTGTGCGTGGATTCGGGGACCGAATCGGCCGGGACGAAGCCTTCCATCCGGGCAAAAGCGTAATTCCACCAGGCCCCGTAGTCGTAGTTTGCCGCCATCGGCTTGCCGAATTCGCCGTCGTCGGGAACATCGATGCCAATCGCGCGCTGCCTGCGCACCACTTCCGCGACGGCCGCGGCGAGACATTCCCGGTAAGCGGCGTCGTCCACCTTTTCGCCTCGCAGACGCGCCCGGTTGAGCGCGATGAGGTCGCCCGGCCGCGACAGGCTCCCGGCATGGGTGGTGAGGATGCGATCCATGCTGCGTCTCATGACTCCGGCCTCTCCAATGTTGTCGTCTCGCAAGGTCGGGGAATATGCCGGCGAGCGGACCCGAGCCGGGCATCGATTCGCCGTGGCGGATCCAGCCTCGCTACCGGGCTTTATAGAGAACGATCTGGGTGCAGCGAAACAACGCCAGCGTCTTGCCGGTCAACTCGCTCTTCACCTCCGCGTCCCACACCTGGGTGGTGCGCCCGCCGTGCACCAGGCGCGCGTCGCAGGTCACGCCGCCTTCGAGCGTGGTGCCGAGGAAGTTGGCCTTGAGCTCGGCCGTCGTGAAGCCCGTTGCGCCTTCTGGGAGCGACATCAGGCAGCCATAGCCGCATGCCGTGTCGGCAAGCGCGACGATCGTCGCCGCGTGAAGATATCCGTTCGGCGCCAAATGCTGCTTGCCGAGCTCGACCCGGCCGCAGGCAAAACCGCGGCGCACGTCGGTCCAATCGAATCCCAGAACACCGGGAAGGTACCCGATTTGCGCGGCGCGAAAGGCCGCGGCGGTCTCGCTCATGTTTCATCCCCGGACGCGGGCACGGATAGGGCGGCGATCACACGGATGCGCAATCGCGGCATGCTACTGCCGCACCAGCAGAATCGGATCGGGACTTCCGGACACGCGCTGCCACGTGCTGGCATCGTTTTCCTCGAAGCGCCAAGTCTGTCCGCGCGCCGAGACCACCACCAAATCGCCCCGGTCCATGCGCCAGGAGGTCGGAGCGAAGCGGGTGACGAGCGCATCGCAGCCGGGCTTGACCGTAAGCGCCAGACCGTCGGCGCCGGCGGGATCGTTCGCCAGCGTGAGCATGCAGATCGGCTTGCCCGTGCCGCGCGCGAGCGCCCAATCGCCGACCATGTCCGCGGCCGAGCGCACCGGGGCGGCGGCCGCGCTCTGCAACACGTAGCGGCCTTCGCCCGGCTGGAAGCCGTCAAAGATGCCGGTTTCCGCCTCGGTCAGTTCGATCACCGCTGTGCCGCGCGCATCGAGAAGACGCAAGGAGCCGTAATTGTCCACGGTCCAGGCGGCGAGGTCCTTGGTCGAGGGAAAGACGTTCGGGCAATTCTTGTCGATCTCGAGCCTGTAGCCGCCGGCCGCTGCATCAGAGTGGAAGACGAACCGGCAGGCTTTGTCGTGATCGGCGTTGGAGAACTCCCAAGCGCCGAGCATGGCGCTGACGGCGTCGCTCGACGGCAGCGCGTCCTGCACGTCTTGCGCGTCCTGTGCGAACGCGCCGGCGCAGAGGCTGCCCGCAACAGCGACGCCGATGACGGCACGACGCCCCATGCCGAAGCCGAAACCTCTCATGCTCATGTCCGACGCTAGCACATCGGCGCCGCGTGGTCATGATACGCGGCGCGCCATCGCCATCTCGGTCCGGGCCGCAGCAGATTGCAATCGCCGCACCCCGATTGTCATCGCCGCCGCGACACCTACATAAATGTCACCGACCTTGTAGACACAGCGATCACGCCATGTTGGAAGAAAGAGACGCGCCGGAAACGCCTCGCGTCGAACCGGAGATCATTCCGCCTGACCGCCGCCGTTCGCCGTGGCCGCGCGCCGGCGTCGCGCATGAGTTTATCGGTTCGACGCATCGGATTTACGTGACCCGGCTTGGGCCATTCGGCGGCATCCTGCTGGTGCTCGCTCTCATCGTGCTCGCCCTGGTGTTTCTCCTTGCCGCCTTCGGTGCGCTGCTGATCTGGATTCCGGTCGTAGCGCTCATTGTCGTTGTTGCCGCCCTGTCCGGCTTTCTGCGCCGCCGACGCCGGTGGTGAGCGCGGCGCCGCCGCCGGCATACACCGGACATTAACTTTAATCTTTTATGAATCTCCTCACCTCCTCGCCGGAGCCTGGACATGCCACGCGGCGCAGGCGTTGAGTGCGAGTCGGGGCGCATTGCCTTCGCCGACGCGACGCCGGCGCTGGACAAGCCCTGCCGCAAAGACAGTCGAGTGCCGAATGTTCGAAGCGCCGCGCCGGATCACATCGGTCGCCCCCCTTGAGACCGCCGAACTTGCCCTCGGCCCTCCGCCCCTGGCGGCGATGGATTTTTACCGAATCTGGTCGTTCGTCTGGCGCGGCAAGACGACGATCCTGTCGACCACGGCCGCCGCGCTCGTTCTGATGGCGCTTTTCGTCCTCGTCGTGCCGCATCGCTTCACGGCGACGACGCAGATCCTCATCGATCCGACGGATCTGCGTGCGGTCGGGAACGATCTGACGCCGGCCAGCCAAGTGAGCGACGCCGGCGTACTGCAGGTCGAGAGTCAGGTCCAGGTGTTGACGTCCGACAACGTGCTGCGCCGCGTGGTCAAGGCGCAAGCGCTCGGCCGCGATCCGGAATTTACCGCACCGTCGTTGCTGCGCGGGTTGATGGCCGCATTCGGGCTCGGCCGCGGCGTGGTCGCCGACCGGGCGCTCGACGCGCTCACTGCGCTCAAGCGTGACATCCAGGCGAAACGCGCCGAACGCACCTACGTGGTCGATGTAAGCGTCACCAGCCGGAGTCCGGAAAAGGCGGCGCGCATCGCCAACGCCGTCGCCCAGGCTTATCTGGCGGAGCAGACGGAGATGAGATCGGATGCCGCCCGCCAAGTCTCCGACTCGCTGTCGGCTCGGCTCAACGAGCTCAAGGATCGCGTGCGCGAAGCCGAGGAACGAGTCGAGGCGTTCAAGGCGCGCAACAACATCGTCGACGCCAGCGGACATCTCGTCAACGAGCAGCAACTTTCGGAATTGAACAGTCAGTTGGTGGCGGCCCGCGCGCGCGCAGAGGAGGCGAAGGCGCGTCTCGATCAGGTCGAGCGCGTGCAGCAGTCGAAAGCCGACATCGGCGCCTTCCCCGAGGCGGTGCAGTCGCCGACCATCACCGCGCTGCGCAGCCAATACGCCGAGATCATGCGGCGCGAGGCCGAGCAGATGACCTCGCTCGGCGAGCGCCATCCGGCGGTGATCGAAATCCAGGCGCAGGCCGAGCGGCTGCGGCGAATGATCGAGGAGGAAGTCAACCGCATCGCGCTTTCGGCGCGCAGCGAATATGAAAGCGCGCACGCCGACGAAGAGATGCTCGCCCGCAACCTGGAAGCGCTCAAGCGCACCGCCATCACCACCGACGAAGCCATGGTGACGTTGCGCGAACTCGAGCGCGACGTGCAGGCCAGCCGGACGGTTTACGAGGCCTTTCTGGTCCGCGCCCGCGAGACCGGCGAACAGGAACGGCTCGACACCAAGAACATTCGCGTGATTTCCCGGGCCGATCTGCCGCTGGGCCGCTCCTTCCCGCCGTCGAACCTGGCTCTGGCCTTGGCGGCGGTGGTTCTCGGCGTCGCCGCCGGCACCGGCATCAACATCCTGCGCCTGCCGCGCGAGGAGGCGCCGCCGCGATCGAGCGCAGGCAACGGCCGCGGCGGCAAGCCGGATCGAGCCGCCGAAGAATCCGCGCCGGCCGCGGCATTTCCGGCTCCAATTCCCGTGCTGGCGGTGGTGCCAAGCGTCGATGCGCTGCACGGCCGGACGGTGGCGAACGACCCGAAATCGCCGTTCGCGAGGAACATCCGCAAAGTCTACGCGGCGGTGCGGGCGAGCCACGGCAAACGCGGCAACCCGAGCCTCCTGGTCGTTGCCGCACACGACGAAGACCGGGACGCCGCCGCGGTGGCGCTCAATCTCGCCGCCGTGGCGGCGCTGACGCAACGCGTGCTGCTGATCGACGCTGACCTCGAGCGGCACACGCTCGCGGCTGCCCACGCCGACCGAAGCGAAGCCGGCCTGGTCGATGTGGCCGTCGGACGGCGGCTTCTTTCCGACGTAGTCGTGCGCGACCGGGACACCAACATCAACCTGATGCCGTTCGTTTCGCCGCATAGCCGCCGCGATCGAACGATCAGGGACGAGGATATCAAAGTGGCGTTCGCCCAGGCCCGGAACTTCGACATGGTGATCGTCGCCGCGATGAATATCGATCGCGATCCGAGCGGCCGCTTCTTCGCCGGGCTTGTGGATCACATTGTCGTTGTCGCCAAGGCGGACGACGCCGACGGCGGCGTCATCGATGAGCTCGTTTCGCGCTTCGGCCTCGATGCACGGAAGATCCGCGGCGCGGTCCTCACCGGCGCGGCGGCGGCCTAAGAGCGTAGCGACCGGGTAGGTGTGCGCCAATAGAGGGCAGGAACGGTCGTCGTGGGGAAGCTCGATCCGGTTCCGGCGGCAAGTCCCGCAATCGGCGTGACCGTCGATGCCGATACGCTGATCCGCAGCATTCTCTTCATGGCGGTGTTTTTGTCGGCGTGGATTTCATTCCATCCCTTCCAGAGTCTTGCCGAGCCGCCGTCTTCGGTCACCGAAGGCGGCGATCTTGTCAACCAGATCGCCTTCTCCATCCTGTTCTTGACGCTTGCGGCATGGGCATATTTCCATGAA
>JASHRY010000337.1 GCA_030037105.1 Xanthobacteraceae bacterium | reverse complement strand
ACATGATGGTCACGCTTGTTGTGGCCCGCATCCGGGCGCCGAACGCCCCAACCAGCGGTCTGGCCGGGGCAAAATAGTGAATAAACTTCAAAAATTAGTTATGTGAATTGAGCGAGTTTTCGCATCGTGATCGCCTCCCGATAGGCGGCGAGCCCCCCTTCCACCATCGCGGTCAACGAGAACTCGCTGCGGACCCGGTCCTTGATGATGTGCGCAGCGCGCTTGATCCCTCCCGGATCGTCGAGCGCCGCCCTGATCGCGTCGGCGAGCGCTTCGGCGTCCTCGGGTGCGATCAGGTGCTCGGCTTGGGGGCCGAAGATTTCCGCATTGCCGCCGACCCTGGTGGCGATGATCGGCACTCCCGCCGCCGCCGCTTCGAGCACGATGTACGGCAACGATTCGGCGCGCGAGGGAATGACCAGCACGCGCCCCATGGCGAAGGCCGTGCGCGCCGGACGATAGCCGACGAAAGCGACGTTTTCGGCGATCCCCAGTCGCACCGCGTGCGCCCTGAGTTCCGCCGCATGCGGGCCTTCGCCGGCAATGGTCGCGCTGACGTGGCGACCGGATCGCTGAAGCATGGCCAGCGCCTCAATGAGGACGTCGATCGCCTTGACCGGCCGCAATTCGCCCACGCAGACGATATCGGTCGCATCGGCTCTGACCGCCACCGGCGCGAACTCGGCTTCGCCGACACCGTTGCGCACGATGCGCACCATCGCCCGCGGCCGACCGACCTGGGATCGGAATAGGTTCGCCGCATAGCCGCTCTCGAACAGGAACAGGTCGGTGTGCCAGTTCAGCAGCCATTCCACCTTGCGATAGAAGCTGCCGCGCAGCGTGCCGGGACAATAGACCAGCGAGCCGCCATGCGGCGTGTAGACGCGCACGGCATTGGGCGCGCCCGGCGCAAGTCGCGCCAGGGCGGCGCCCTTGCCGCCGTGCCCGTGGATCACGTCAGGCGCCACGGCGGCGACCCGCCGCGAAATCAGGCGCAGCGCCCGGATATCGTCCACGCTGAGTTCGCGGGCCATGGCAATACGCTCCACCCCGAAGGCGAGATCGGGAGCGAGCTCGGCGAGAGCAGCGGCGGCGCGCGCTCCGCCGGTCGTGCTGTCGACGATCAGCCCGACGCGATGGCCGCGTTCGGACTGCCCGCGCGCCACGTCGAAGACATGGCGGAACAGTCCGCCGAGCGGTGCCCGCAGAATGTGCAGGATCTTGAGATTCGCCGGCGCGGCGGCGGTTTGCCCCGCGCCGGCCGCGGCCGCGCGCGCGGCGTCGATCGCTACGGCGGCATTGGCGAGCATCGACACGCCGGCCTGCAAATCGCCCATGAGGATTCCTAAAAGTCGCGGTGGAGAATTAAGTCCGATAGACACGTGCGGCGGTTAAAAAAGCCTGATCCTTGCGGATCGGATCGACCGTCTTCGCGCCGCCGCCGGCGGGGACGGCCCAAAGCGGGCCCATTAACGGGATGGCAACCTTAACAGTTTCTAATCAAACGGCGTTTTTGCATGCCGTAGGAGTGCGGGATGAGCGTGGCGTCGCCATCGACACGGGCTGCAGGCGGAGGGCCGTTCTTCGACGCGGAGTTCGATCTGCCGGCTCTCGGCGCGGCACTCTGGCGCAAGAAATGGAAAATCCTGCGCCCGACAATCCTCGTGGCGCTGATCGCGCTTGCCGTCGTCCAGTTGATCGCGCCCAAATATCTCTCGGAGTCGCGCGTGCTCATCGAAGGGCGCGACAATGTCTTTCTGCGCCCGGACGCCGACAAGGACGTCGTTGATCGCGGCATCGTCGACCAGGAGGCGGTGACCAGCCAGGTGCAGATCGTCCTCTCGCGCGATCTCGCCAGCGAGGTGATCGCCAAGCTCAAGCTCGCCGAGCGCCCCGAGTTCGATCCGGCGCGCGGCGGAATTTCCCCGATCAAGGCATTGCTCGGCCTCATCGGCGTGATCAGGAACCCGATGCGCCTGACGCCGCAAGAACGCGTGCTCGACGCCTACTATGACCGGCTCAGCGTCTATCCGGTGGAAAAGTCGCGGGTCATCGTCATCGATTTTCTTTCCGAAGATCCGCAGCTCGCCGCGCGCGTAGCCAACGCCATTGCCGACGCCTATCTGCGGCGACTGCAAGCCGCCAAGCAGGAGCAGGCGCGCAGCGCCAGTCAGTGGCTATCCGGCGAGATCGAGACCATGCGCGAAAAGGTGGCGAACGCCGAGGCCAAGGTCGAAGCTTTCCGCGCCAAGTCCAATCTCCTCGTCGGCCCCAACGGCGTCACCCTGTCCGCTCAGCAACTCGGCGATCTCACCGCGCAACTTGCCGGCGCGCGCGCGCAGAAGGCCGACGCCGAAGCCAAGGCCGAGATCATCCGCGAAGCGCTTCGCTCCGGAGCGCCGATCGAATCCTCCGACATTCTCAATTCCGAGCTTATTCGCCGGCTTTCCGAGCAGCGGGTGACGCTGCGCGCCCAGCTTGCCGAGCAATCCTCCTCGCTGCTCGACGGCCATCCGCGCATCAAGGAATTGAAGGCGCAGATTGCCGACCTCGACCAGCAGATCAGGTCGGAAGCGGAGACGATCGCGCGCGCGCTGGAGAACGACGCCAAGGTCGCGACCGCGCGCATGGATTCGCTCAGCGCGAGCCTCGATCAGCTCAAGACCCAGGCCGCCGGCACCAACGAACGGGACGTGCAATTGCGCGCGCTCGAGCGGGACGCCAAGTCGCAGCGCGACCTGCTCGAATCCTACCTCGCCAAATACCGCGAGGCGACCGCGCGCGACACCATCAACTCCGCCGCGGTCGACGCCCGGGTGATTTCGCGCGCGGTGGTCTCGAACGTGCCGGCCTATCCGAAAAAGCTTCCGACCGTGCTGATCGCAACATTGGCGACGATGGTGCTGTGCGCCGGTTGGGCGGCGACGCGGGAGCTTTTGTCGGCCCCGATCGACGCCGTTCCCGCGGTCTCGCCGGCCGCCTCCCTCGCCACGGCCGCGACTGCCGCCGCGGCCCCCGCAGCGCCGGCGCAACAGCCGGCCGCAGCGGAGGCTTTGGCCGCCCGAATCGCCTCGATCATCGGCAAGACCTTCACCCGTCGATCTGTCGGAGGCACGGTCGCCACCGACGCGGCTATCGAGGCCGAAGCCGTCACGGATGAGGCTCGCGGGGATGAAGAGGCGGCGCGCGATGATGCCGGGGAGAACGTGATCGCGGGCGATGCCGGCGGCGACGAAGCGGTCGCGGACCAGGCAACGCCGACCGTCGCTATTCCGATCGACGCGCTCGACGACGTTGCCCGCGCCTTGCGTGAGGCAGGGGAATCCGGCCGCCGGATTGCGGTGCTCGGCGCCGCGCACGAATGGGATACCGGCGCAACCGCGATCAAGCTTGCCCGCGCCCTGGCGGCGACCGCGCGGGTCGTGCTTGTCGGGTTCGGCGCAGCGGGCGATGCGGCGATCAAAGCCATTTCGACCGATCCGTCCGCAAACGGACTTGCCGAACTCGCCGCCGGAACGGCGTCGTTCGGCGACATCATCACCAAGGATAAGCAGTCGGGCCTCAATCTCATCACATCGGGCCGCACGCCACGGGACCGAATCGCGATCCTGTCCTCGCCGCACACGGCAACGACGTTTGCGGCGCTGGCGCGCAGCTACGACCACGTCGTCATCGATGCCGGCGCGGTTTGGGGACCGGAGATGGAAGCGCTCGGCGAGATTGCGCCGCAGGCGATCCTGCTTTGCGAAACCGTGAATGCGGTGACCGATTCGGCATGCGAGCGCCTCCTCTTCGCCGGCTTCGGCGACGTCACCGTCCTCGCTGGCGCCCGCGCTGGCGCCGGCGCACCCGAGACCGCGGCGGCGTAGCGCCGCTGCGCGTTCCGTTCGACTAGATTTGCGCTGATCCCACGCCATGCATGGCAATTTTAGCGTACTGTCACTGTCATGTGACCTGTCATGCCTCGCGACGGTGGGATCCAGCAGGATGTGTAGCCTGGATGAGCGCAGCGACATCCGGGGTTTTCGCGACTGCCAGATTGGTTTCTCCCGCATATCGCTGCGCTCATGCGGGCTACTGGCTGGGAGGTCCCCTCACTCGGCAACGGACTTGCTTGTCTTCATTTCGCCCGCGACGAGAAGGAGTATTGCGGCGCCGGCGGACGCGTCGCCGCAAAAAAGTCTGTGCTGCGCGGTTTATCGCTCCCCAGGGAGGCGGAGCGCGAGGAGGGGATGCGTGCTCTGGGAAGCGATGCCCGCGTGCCGAGCAAAGGATTGTCAACGAAATCGCCGGCAGAGTGACTTTGCACCCGAGAGGAAGGAGCCTTCGGTGGCCGGTCTCAGACAGACGATCATCCGCGGCGGATTGGAGGGGCTTTACTTCACCGGCGCCCATTACGCGCTTGCGCCCCTTGTCGCCGGAGTCGGCGCCATCCTGACCTTGCACCACGTGCGCCCGCCGCGGCGCGATCGTTTCCAGCCGAACCGTCTCCTCGAGATCACGCCCGGCTTCCTCTCCAGCGTGATCAGGCTCCTGCGCCGCCTGCCGGTCGATCTCGTCAGCCTCGACGAGATGCACCGTCGCCTAAGCGAAGGCGATTTTGCCCGGCGCTTCGTGTGCCTGACCTTTGACGACGGTTATCGCGACATGCTGCATTACGCTTATCCGATCCTGAAAGAGGCGGGCGTGCCGTTTGCCGTCTATGTGCCGACGAGCTTTCCCGACCGGCTCGGCGAATTGTGGTGGCTTGCACTCGAGGCGGTGATCGCGCGCAACAATCGCGTCGGCCTCATGATCGACGGCGCCAACCGCACCTTCGACTGCGCCACCCTCGCGGAGAAGCGTGCGCTCTACGACGAACTCTATTGGTGGCTGCGCGGCCGCGCGACGGAAGCGGAAATGCGCGCCACCGTGCGCAATCTCGCGGCCTGCTATCAGGTGGATATCGCGGCCTTCTGCAAGGACCTGTGTATGAGTTGGGAGGAGCTAGCCGCACTGGCCGCCGACCCGCTGGTGACCATCGGCGCGCATACGGTCAATCATTCGATGCTAGCGAGGTTGCCGGCGGACGCCGCACGCGCGGAAATGGATTTGAGCCGGACGGTCATCGAGGCGGCGCTGGCGGTGCGGCCGCAACACCTGTCCTATCCGATCGGCGACCGCAGCTCGGCCGGCGCGCGCGAATTCGGGATCGCGGCCGAACTCGGCTTCAAGACCGCGGTGACGACGCGGCCGGGCGTGCTGTTTCCCGCGCACGGCAAGCGCCTGACCGCGCTGCCGCGCATTTCGCTCAACGGCGATTATCAGCGCTTGCGTTACGTTCGCGTGCTGCTCTCCGGCTCCGCAACCGCGATGTGGAACGGTTTTCGCCGTCCGCAGGCGGCGTAGCAGGAGGACAGACGACAGAGGATGGATTGGTCGCTTCATCTGTCTTCCGTCCTCTGTCGTCCGTTCTCCGCCCTCCGGCTCATCCAGCGCACCAGCGGCATCGCCGGCGCGACCCAACCAAGGCCGGCGATGATGTAATAGAGGACGGACCCGACGGCATTCTCGCGAATGGCGGGAACCTGCGCCACGGCCATGGCGAGCAGCGCCCAGACGATCGCGAGCACGAACAGCGCGATGGCGCCGATGAATTTTCGTAAACGGATGGGCACGACAGGCGAGGCCGACAGCGACATAGGGTCCGTTGCGAGGGCAGGGGCAGCACTATATGGTCCGCGCATCTCCCACAAGCGACCGGCAATGACCGCGACACTTTCCGACGCTTCTCATATGCGCGCGATCCGGCTGTGGCTCTATGCGGTCGCCGCGCTGGTGCTCGCCATGGTTCTCGTCGGCGGCGCGACCCGGCTCACCGAATCCGGCCTTTCGATCACCGAGTGGAAACCTGTCATGGGTGCGCTGCCGCCGCTCGGCGCGAGCGCCTGGCAGGATGAGTTCAGGAAATATCAGGCCATTCCGCAATACCGCGAACTCAACCGCGGCATGAGCCTTGACCAATTCAAGACGATTTTCTGGTGGGAATGGGCGCACCGGTTGCTCGGCCGGCTGATCGGCGTTGCGTTTTTGCTGCCGTTCCTGTGGTTTCTGTGGCGCGGCTTCGTCGGAGCGGCCTTGCGCCCGCGGCTCTGGTTCATTTTCGGGCTGGGCGCGCTGCAGGGCGTGGTCGGCTGGTGGATGGTCGCCTCCGGCCTCGTCGGTCGCGTCGAAGTCTCCCAATATCGGCTGGCGACGCATCTCATCCTCGCCTGCGCGATCTATGTCGCGCTCATCTGGACGGCGCAACGGCTGGACCAGCAACCGGCCCCGCCGGCGCGCGCGCGCATCCGCGCCGGCGCCGTCGCTCTTCTCGTCCTGGTGCTCCTCCAGATCTATCTCGGCGCGCTGGTCGCCGGATTGCGCGCCGGCTATGTCTACAATACCTGGCCGCTGATCGACGGCGCGTTGGTGCCGCCGGCATCGCAATTGTTCTTCGATACCCCGGCGTGGCGAAATTTCTTTGAAAACACGCTCACCGTCCAGTTCGACCATCGCATGCTCGCCTACGCGATCTTTGTTGGCGCGCTGCTGCACGCTTGCGACGTGGCCGGCAGCATCAAGAAAGGGCCGGCGGTCTTCGGCGCCGTCGCGCTTGCCGCAGCGGTGACGTTGCAAGCGGCGCTCGGAATCATCACGCTGCTGGCGCGGGTGCCCCTTGCCGTCGCGTTGCTGCACCAGGCGACGGCGATGCTGGTTCTGACCGCGGCGACAGTGCACGTCGCGCGCGTTGCCGAGCGCTCGCCACGCGTCGTCGCCGCGCCCGTGCGGGCGTGAGCATAATGAGCGACAGTGGTTATAGATTGGGGGCTCGTGCCTTCGGCGCGCCCCGGAATGACGTTGCTACGCGGCCAGCGCCTGTTCGAGATCGGCGATGAGGTCCTCTGCATCCTCGATGCCGAGCGACAGCCGCACCACGTCGGGCCCGGCGCCGGCGGCGATCTTTTGTTGGTCCTCGAGCTGGCGGTGCGTGGTCGAGGCCGGATGGATGATGAGCGAGCGCGTGTCGCCGATATTGGCGAGATGCGAGAACAATTTGACGTTGGAGACGAGTCTGACGCCGGCGTCGTAGCCGCCCTTGAGGCCGAAGGTGAACACGGCGCCGGCGCCACTCGGGCAATATTTCTTGGCGAGGTCGTGATAGCGGTCGCCAGGCAGCCCCGGATAGCTCACCCAGGCGACTTGCGGATGCGCGGCGACCCACTCGGCGACGGCAAGGGTGTTGTCGCACGCCTTGCGCATGCGCAGCGGCAGCGTCTCGATGCCAGTCAGGATGAGGAAGGCGTTGAACGGCGACAGCGCCGAGCCGATGTCGCGCAGCGCCAGCACCCGGCAGGCGATGGCGAAGGCGAAATTGCCGAAGGTCTCGTGCAGCACGATGCCGTGATATTCCGGACGCGGCTCGCACAGCATCGGGTAACGACGTTCGCGCGACCAGTTGAAGGTGCCGGCGTCGACGATGAGCCCGCCGATCGAATTGCCGTGGCCGCCGAGAAATTTGGTCAGCGAATGCACCACGATGTCGGCGCCGTGATCGATCGGCTTGCACAGATAGGGCGTCGCCAGCGTGTTGTCGACGATGTAGGGCACGCCGGCGCGGCGCGCGATCCGCGCCACCGCTTCCATGTCGGTGATGACGCCGCCGGGATTGGCGATCGATTCGCTGAAGATCGCCCTGGTCTTCGGCGAGACGGCGCGCTCGAACGAGGAGATGTCGTCGGGATCCGCCCATATCACCTTCCAGTCGAAATTCTTGAAGGCGTGATTGAACTGGTTGATCGATCCGCCGTAGAGCTTCCTCGACGCCACGAACTCGTCACCCGGCCGCAGTAAGCAGTGAAACACCAGCACCTGCGCGGCGTGGCCGGACGCGGTCGCCACTCCGGCGGTGCCGCCTTCGAGCGCGGCGACGCGCTCCTCCAGCACCGCGTTGGTCGGGTTGCCGATGCGCGTGTAGATGTTGCCGAAGGTCTGCAGGCCGAACAGCGAGGCGGCGTGATCGACGCTTTCAAACACGTAGGAGGTGGTCTGGTAGATCGGCGTGATGCGCGCGCCAGTCGTTGGATCGGGTTGCGCGCCGGCGTGAACGGCAAGCGTGGCGAAGCCGGGAGTGCGTTCGGTCATCGGCCGATCCTCACGATATTTGGTATTGGAAAACGCGGCCCTCGGTTTATAGGACCGGTCAAAGCCGTCAAGGTGCAGCGCGGCGCATCTGTCGCCAAGGGCAATTCCCGTCGGACGCGCTCAGCGCGCGCGTTCCTCGCGCTGGGCGCGTTCGGCCGCGGCCGCGGCCGCGGTCGCGCCTCCGGGCACGGTGGCGCGGTCGAGGGAGAGGCGCTGGATGCCGGAGCTGCGCGCCGGCCTCGAGGTAATGATGCGGGTATTGACGCCCATCCAGCCGATCTCCGCGGACAGGCGGCCATATTCGATTTTCGGGCAGCGGTTCATCACCACCTTGAGGCCGTTGGCTTCGGCTAGCGCCGCGGCCTCGTCGTTGCGCACGCCGAGCTGCATCCAAATCACCCGCGGCCGCGGGCTGAGCGCGAGCGCCTCCTCAACGAGGCCCGGCGCATAGCGCTGATCGCGGAAAATATCGACCATGTCGATCGGCTCGGGCACATCGGCGAGCCGCGCGTAGATGCGGCGGCTGAGCAAATCCTTCCCGGCCTGGGCCGGATTCACGGGAATCATGTTGTAGCCGCGTTCGAGCAGATATTTGAAAGCGAAATAGCTCGGACGATTTTCCTTCTCCGAGGCGCCGACCATCGCGATCGACTTCACGGTATTGAGAATGCCGCGGATGTAGTCGTCGGAATAGGAATCGTGATTCATGGATGCACCGGACGTCAGCGATCTTGCCATTTGGGCTTGCGTTTCTCGATGAAGGCGTCGATGCCTTCTACGCAATCCCGCGCCAGCATATTCTCGACCATCACCTCTGCGGTGTACCGGTAGGCTTCGGCGAGCGGCATATCGAGCTGGCGATAGAATGCCTCCTTGCCGAGCCTGAGCGCCAGCGCCGACTTTGCCGCGATCGTCCGCGCGAGCTTGAGCGCCTCCTCCTTTTCGCTGCCGGGCGCGACCACGCGGTTGACGAGGCCGATGCTCTCGGCCCGCTCGGCCGAAAGCATTTCGCCGGTCACCAACATTTCCAAGGCCTGCTTACGCGCGACGTTGCGCGAGAGCGCGACCATCGGCGTCGAGCAGAACAGGCCGACATTGATCCCCGAGGTTGCGAACTTGGCGGTGCGCGAGGCGACCGCGAGATCGCAGCTCGCCACCAATTGGCAGCCCGCCGCCGTCGCCGTTGCCTGCACCGCGGCGACGACCGGCTGCGGCAGCGTGACGATCTGCTGCATCATGGCGGTGCACAGCGAAAAGACGTGCTTGAAATAGGCGCGGCCACCGTCCTCGTCGGCGCGGCGCCGATTGAGTTCCTTGAGGTCGTGGCCGGCGGAGAACGCCGGGCCGTTGGCGGCGAGCACGACCGCGCGCACCGTGTCGTCATGGGCGATCGCGGTGAGCGCATCGCCGAGCGCCTCCAGCATCGCCTCGGACAGGCTGTTGAGAGATTGCGGCCGGTTGAGAGTCAGAACGGCGATGCCACCTGCGTCCTCGCGCAGCAGGATGAGCGAGGAGGGGGCGGTGGCGGCGAGCGTGGCGGCTTGAGCGTTCATGGTGGTTCTGTCCTCGGTCGGGTCCGGCGCTTAGCGGATTTGGCGATCACGCCAGCCCATTGTATCCGATCCGCGCAGCGGGAGAGAGGGGCATGGAACACATGGCGGTGGCGAAACTCACAGTCAAGGAACTCGAGCGCCTGCTCGGCGCGGAGTTTCCGCAAATGTTCAACGCCCAAACCGGCTACGCCGTGGAAGCGGTCTGGCACGGCGGTTGCCGGGTCCGAAAGCATTACGACCCGCAATCTCTGCGCCCGGGCGGCACGCTCTCGGGCACGACCATGATGTCGTTGGCCGATGTCGCGATTTACGTCGCGCTCCTCGCTACAATCGGCTGGGTGCCGCTTGCCGTGACCACCAATCTGTCCATCAATTTCCTCAAAAAGCCGGCGGCGCGGGACCTTCTGGCCGAAGCCTGCTTGCTCAAGCTCGGCAAGCGGCTGGCGGTCGGAGAGATCGACATTCGGTCGGAGGGAGAGGACGACCTCGTCGCCCACGCCACCTCCACCTATTCCATCCCGCCGCGTCAGGTGCCATAATACCGTCTACTCAAACGCTTGAGATGCCGGGAGAATGGTCGATAGTTGCATTGACCTGCGGGGCTCCCACAGATAAATAGCCTCACGGTTTGGAGCGACTTGGATGAAGCGGAGTGAACTCCGCATCATTCCCGCAAGTCGCGAGCCTTGTCCAACGGATGCGGATCATGAGAACCTATTCGGCCAAACCCGCCGAGGTCGAGAAGAAATGGGTCATGATCGACGCCGAGGGGCTTGTTGTCGGCAGGCTCGCGTCGATCGTGGCGATGCGGCTGCGGGGCAAGCACAAGCCGACCTTCACGCCGCACGTCGATTGCGGCGACAACGTCATCGTCATCAATGCCGCCAAAGTGGCGTTGACCGGCCGCAAGGTGGAGCAGAAGGTCTATTATAAGCACACCGGCTATATCGGCGGCATCAAGACCCGCAGCGCCAAGGCGATCCTGGCCGGCCGCTTCCCCGAGCGCATCGTTGAGAAGGCGGTGGAGCGGATGCTGCCGCACGGCCCGCTTGGTCGGCGCCAGCTCGGCAATCTCAGGGTCTATCCCGGCGCCGAGCATCCGCATGCGGCGCAGCAGCCGGAACCGCTCGATGTCGGCGCCATGAACCGCAAGAACAAGAGGAGCGGGTGATGGCCGAGACCATGCAGACGCTCGAGGGATTGTCCACGCTCAAGCCGGCGGCGGCGCCGCAGCCGCCCAAATACGTGCAGAAGCTCGACAAGCAGGGCCGCGCCTACGCCACGGGCAAGCGCAAAGATGCCGTGGCGCGGGTCTGGATCAAGCTCGGCGGCGGCAAGATCGTGATCAACGACCGGCCGGTGGAAACCTATTTTGCCCGCTCGGTGTTGCGCATGCTGATCGAGCAGCCGCTCGTTGCCGCCAATCGCAAGGGTCAATACGACGTGGTGTGCACCGTCTCCGGCGGCGGGCTGTCGGGCCAGGCGGGCGCGGTCCGTCATGGGCTGTCCAAGGCGCTGATGCGGTACGAACCCGACCTGCGCGCGGCGCTCAAGCGCGGCGGCTTTCTCACCCGCGATCCGCGCGTGGTCGAGCGCAAGAAGTACGGCAAGGCCAAGGCGCGAAGAAGCTTCCAGTTCTCGAAGCGGTAACGTCGCCGGGCGCGCCGGTCGTTATAATTTTCAGGTCTTTTCCCGAAAATCCGGGCCGGCGCCCATACTTTTAGCAAAGCTTGAAAAGCAATCGTTCACCGCGCAACGCGGATTGGTGGTACGCCATCATGCGTGTGAACCGGATCCGAGCGCAATTCCATGGCCATGAATTTGGCTCAGGCGTCGGTTTCGCTTGACGCCGGAACGCTGTTCGTTATCGCCGTTTGCGTAACGCTGCTGCTCGGCGCGGTGCTTGTGATCGCCTGGATGCAGGAACGCATTCCCGCTTTGGCCTGGTGGGGCGCGGCCTATCTGATCGGCGGATTCTCCGGCGTGCTGTGGCAGGTGAGCGACCGCTTCGCGTCGCCGCTGCCCGCGAACATCGCCAATATTCTCCTGTTCGTTGCCGTCGGCATGATTTGGGGCGCCGCGCGCCTGTTTCACGGCCGGCGCCAGCGGTGGGGCGCGCAGCTATTCGGCGCCGCGGTTTGGCTGATCGCATGCTTCTTTCCGGCGTTCACGCACTCGATGGCTCCGCGCATCGTGGTGAGCTCGCTCATCGTCGCCGGCTATACGTTCCTGATCGCCGCCGAACTGTGGCAGGAGCGGCGTAAATCGCTGATCGGGCGCTGGCCCGCGAGCTTTGTTCCGATGCTGCACGGGGCGATCTTTCTTTTCCCGGTGGCGTTGGCGGCGCTGGCGCCGGCCGGCGACGGCATTCGCGGCGGCCTCGCCGGTTGGGTTGCGGTGTTCGCGATCGAAATCCTGCTCTACGTCATCGGCGCCGCCTTCCTGGTGCTGATCCTGGCGAAGGACCGCACCGTGCGTCTCTACAAATTGGAGGCGACCACCGATCCTTTGACCGGCGTTCTCAACCGTCGCGGCTTTTTCGAGGCCGCCGGCGTCGTCATGCAGGCGAGCCGGCGCGACATGGCGCCGGTCAGCGTGCTGGTCTTTGATCTCGATCATTTCAAGTCGATCAACGATCGCTTTGGGCACGACGGCGGCGACGCGGCTTTGCAGCTATTCGCGACGATGGCGCGAAAGAGCATGCGCGCCGACGACGTGATCGGCCGGCTGGGCGGCGAGGAATTCGTCGCCATATTGCCGGGCACGCTCGCCGATGCCGCGGTCGTCGCCGAGCGCGTGCGGTCGGCCTTTGCGGCGGCGGATGTCGGCGTCGACAGCCGGCCAATTACGGCGACGGCCAGTATCGGCGTCGCATCCGGCTCGCCATTGGCCGCGATCGAGACGCTCATAGGCCGCGCCGACGCCGCGCTCTATCGCGCCAAGGCCAAAGGACGCAACCGGATCGAGATGGCCGACGAGGTCCGCGGCGACGCCGCGGCGCGACCGGGCGGCGTGCGGTGGGTGGCGATGCGCGAGGTTCCCGCCGCCGCAATTGCGGACGCCAAGCAGCGGCTACGGCGCTAATCTAGAGTCTTTTTCATTGAGCCTGAATCGATTTGGGATTCCCGAATCAGGTTGGTTCTGATTCAAGATGCTGGCTGGGGAGGAGGCCAGCATCGATGGCTCGACCCTATTCACTTGATCTTCGCGAACGTGTTGTTGCGGCGGTGGCGGCGGGCGAAAGCTGCCGCGAGGTTGCGGCGACCTACAAGGTCAGCGTT
>JASHRY010000336.1 GCA_030037105.1 Xanthobacteraceae bacterium | reverse complement strand
AAATGAATGGAGAATTGGGTTGATCTCCCCTAGGAAGCTCAGCTCATGGATATTTTGTCCGATGTTCTACGCGCGGTACGGCTAACCGGCGCAATTTTCTTCGACAACTATGTTCAAGCGCCCTTCGTGGGCGGCTCTCCACATACGGCGACGATCGCCGAAAGAGTGATGCCGGAAGCCGAACATGTGATTCAGTTCCACGCCCTGCTGTCAGGCTCTTGCTGGGCGGTTCTGACCGAAGACCCTGCGAACAGCACACGTCTCGATGCGGGCGACATTGTCATCTTCCCGATGGGTGACGGCAACGTCATGAGTTCGGCGCCCGGCATGCACGCCGAGCCCAATCTGGACATGTACGTTCGTCCGACGGATCGGCGCCTGCCGTTTGTTTTCCACCACCATGGCGCAGGCGAGGAGGATTGCCACTTTGTCTGCGGCTACCTCGGTTGCGACGCGCGGCCGTTCAATCCGCTCCTCGAATCATTGCCGCGGCTGTTTCGCGCCCAAATGTCTGCCGCCAGCCAAAGCTGGCTGGTCAGTTTGCTTCATGTCGCCGCCGAAGAGAGCGAAGTTGGCGGTGCCGGCAGTGAAACGATGCTGGCGAAGCTTGCTGAAGTGATGTTCGTTGAGATCATCCGGAAACATATCGCCTTTTTGCCCGACGATGCTCGCGGATGGCTATCTGCTTTGAGGGACCGGCATATCAGCCGGGCGATGCAGGCCATTCATGCGCAGCCCGCGCGACGGTGGACGCTGGAGACTTTGGCTCATGAAGCGGGACTGTCGCGTTCGGTCCTTGCCGAACGTTTTGCCCATTGTGTCGGATTATCCCCGATGAATTATCTAGGCCGTTGGCGCCTGCAGCTTGCGGCGCGGCGTCTGGAAATCCCCGGCGCCAGCATTGCCGAGGTCGCGGCAGAAGTCGGCTATGAATCCGAAGCCGCCTTCAATCGCAGCTTCAAGAAATACGCCGGGTTGCCGCCTGGGGCGTGGCGCCGGGCCCGAACTCCATCCGCGAAAAGCAACCTTGACCCTTCGCGGCGTCGCTTCACTGAGAGCAGCCAATGATGGCCGGCGATCACTCGTACGGCTGCGATTCCGCTCAGGAGCAGCGATGATCCCGAATCCGGTCTGGGTTGGGAAACGTGACGGCCACCATAGCCGCCCGCGCGCATCGCTCGCAGCCGCACGTATTCGCGCGGCATGGCATAACGGCGTCCAGGCTTGCGATTCCGCAGGCCGCGGCAAACGGCTTGAACCGCGCGCCGCGGCGGTCCTCCAGCTGGATTCCCCGGCCGCAATACTTCACGCATGCTCACATGGCCGCGCGCCTTGCCGCGCTCGACGAGCCCGCCATGGCGCAGGCCCGCGTCGCCGCGGTTCTCAAGTCGCGACCTGGCTTTTCCGTAGCGCAATATGTCGGCACTCTGCCTTTCAAGCAGCAGGCCGATCGTGACCACATTTGCCACGGCCTGCATAAAGCCGGCCTGCCGCCGTGACGGGCTCGCCGTTGTTGCACACGCGCAACGAAATAACACCGGCGGCCGGCGCCATTTGCCGGCGTCACCCGCGGTGCAGGGATGCCGCGTCGGCGGCCCCGAGGCGCCGGCTCAGTTCACGACAACGGTGACGTTCGTCGGATTGGTCACGATGTCGTACACCGCCGACCGCTTCTGCGATTGTGCGACGAGAGCCTCGATGTCCTCGCGCGTTGCGTCGGCGTCGATCTTGTAGGTGACCTTGATGCCGCCGAAGCCGTTGCGGATGTCGCTGTCCACGCCGAGGATGCCCTGGATGTCCATGTCGCCTTCGATGATCGCCGTGACCGAACGCAGTTGAATATTGCGGTACTGCGCCACCGCAGCGATGCCCGCGGTCAGGCAACTGGCCAGCCCGACCAGGACATATTCGACGGGCGTGGCGCCCTTATCCTCGGAAGCGAACACCTCGGGGTGGTCGGCGTCGAAAGTGAAGGTTTTCTTGTGCCGATGTTCCTGGCCCAGGCCATAATAGCCTTCGACCGTGGAATGGCTGTGCGTGCCGTCCTTCCATTCACAGGCGGCGCGCCACTTGAACTGCGCGGCCTCGGGAGCCTTGGCCAACGCCTCGCGGGCGGCGATCAAGGCTTCGACGTTCACGCCATTCTTGGCGGGGTTGATGGCATTAGCCATGGATACCTCCGTACTCGGGTTGCCTCACTCATGCTGTTGAGCGGATGTTTCGCGCCCAGGATGGCTTATTAGGAGGAACATCCCGGTCGTCAACTTCTAAATTTCTTGAGGAAAAATCTGCTTCCACCGGAACGCGCCGCGAAAAAATTATACTGCCAATTGCGGCAAATCCAGATGATGCCGGGCACTGCGATCCGCGACCGACAGCGGGGCCGTCAGGGCGCAGGCCAGCGTCGCCGAAGCTCTCAAGCTGAGACCGCCTTTTCAGTGGCGCAATATATCGACGCTCTGCCTTTCAAGCGGCCGGTCGATCGTAACCACATTCGCGGCGGCATGCATGAGACCGGCCTGCAGCTCCGACATGCTCATCGATGTCGCGCATGCGGAACTTAAAGAATACAAGAGGCGTTCTACGCTGTTTGTCGGAGTCATTGCCACGCGGGCCATGACATTCGGCGTCGGACAGGCGGTTACGCACGGGAGGACGAATCGTTGCGGCGCAAAGCCCGCCGCCACGTCGCCGCTACGGCGCTGACGCGGGTTTCGGCCGCGCTAGCGGAGCGGTCCGACGTCGCCGCGGGCAACGCCGGGCTTGTGCCGGCCCCCGATACCGTTAAATAGGCTTTGCGAAAAAGCCGGGTGCCTCGGTGCATAGCGGGCATGAACCGGCTTAAATGGGAGCGACACATGGCGGTTCGCGTTGCCATCAACGGGTTCGGCCGCATCGGCCGCAATGTATTGCGCGCGGCCGTCGAAGCGGGGCGCAAGGATATCGACGTCATTGCCGTCAACGATCTGGCTCCGGTCGAAATGAACGCGCACCTCTTGCGCTACGATTCGGTGCACGGCCGCTTCCCGGGCGCGGTGAGGGTCGAGGGCGACACTATCCGCTGCGGCAACGGCGCCGTCAAAGTCACCGCGATCAAAGATCCGGCGCACTTGCCTTGGAAGGAGCTTGGCATCGATATCGCGCTCGAATGCACCGGCATTTTCACGTCGAAGGAGAAGGCGGCGGCGCATCTCAAAGCCGGCGCCAAGCGGGTGCTCGTTTCGGCGCCGGCCGAGGGCGTCGATCTCACGGTCGTCTACGGCGTCAACCACGACAGGCTGACCAGGACGCACACGATCGTCTCCAACGCCTCGTGCACCACCAATTGCCTCGTGCCGGTCGTCAAGGTACTCAACGATGCCGTCGGCATCGACAAGGGATTCATGACCACTGTGCACGCCTACACCAACGACCAGCCTTCGCTCGATCAGGTGCACAAGGACCTTTATCGGGCGCGCGCGGCGGCGCTCAACATGATCCCGACATCGACCGGCGCGGCCAAGGCGGTCGGCCTGGTACTGCCGGAGCTGGCCGGCCGGCTCGACGGCGTCTCGATCCGCGTGCCGACGCCGAACGTCTCGGTGATCGACTTCAAGTTCGTCGCCAAGCGTGCGACCTCGAAGGAGGAAATCAACGCCGCGGTCAAGCGCGCCGCCGAGCAGCGGCTCAAGGGGATTCTCAGCTACACCGACGACCCCAACGTCTCCAGCGACTTCAACCACGATCCGCATTCCGCAGTCTTCCACATGGACCAGACCAAGGTCATCGACGGCACTCTGGTGCGGGTGATGGCGTGGTATGACAACGAATGGGGCTTCTCCAATCGCATGGTCGACACCGCGGTGGCGATGGGCAAGCTCCTGTGACTGCCGTCGCATCACGCCGCTTTCGCCATCGCCCATTAAATGAAGTCGTTCCGCACCCTCGACCAGGCCGACGTTAAGGGCAAGCGCGTGCTCGTACGCGTCGACCTCAACGTGCCGACCGAGCATGGCAGGATCGCCGACGCAACACGCATCGAGAGCACGGCGCCGACGATCCGCGAGATCGCCGACAAGGGCGGCAAAGTCATCTTGCTGTCGCATTTCGGCCGGCCGACAGCTCGCAACGCCGAGCAATCGCTGAAACCGGTGGCCGCGGCGGCGGCGCGCATCGTCGGCCGGCCGATCACCTTCGCCGCCGACTGCATCGGCGCGGTCGCGGAACAGGCGGTCGCCGCCATGAAGCCGGGCGACATCCTCTGCCTGGAGAACACGCGCTTCCATCCCGGCGAGGTGACGAACGATGCGGATTTCGTTGCCGCGCTCGCCCGGCTCGGCGACATCTACGTCAATGACGCATTTTCGGTCGCGCACCGCTCGAACGCTTCGACCGAAGGGTTGGGCCACAAGCTGCCGGCCTATGCCGGGCGCTCCATGCAGGCGGAGCTTGAAGCGCTGGACAAGGCGCTGCACGCGCCGCAGCGGCCGCTCACGGCGATCGTCGGCGGCGCCAAGATCTCGACCAAGCTCGATGTTCTCGGCAACCTCCTGGCCAAAGTCGAGACGCTGATCATCGGCGGCGGCATGGCCAATACGTTCCTCTGCGCGCAGGGCAAAGCCGTCGGCAAGTCGCTCTACGAAGCCGATCTCATGCCGGTCGCGCGCGCCATCCTCGCCAAGGCCAAGGCCACCGGCCGCGAAATCGTGCTGCCGGTCGATGCCGTCGTGGCGCGCAAGCTCGCCGCGCACGCGCCCGCGCGCGTCGCCCCGGTGGACGAGATTGGCACCGCCGACATAATCCTCGATATCGGCCCGCGGACCATCGCCCAGGTCGTCTCGGTTCTCGCCCGCAGCAAGACGCTGGTGTGGAACGGTCCGTTCGGCGCCTTCGAATACGAACCCTTCGACAACGGCACGATCGAGGTGGCCGAGGCGGCGGCGGAACTTACCGGCGCCGGAAAGCTTGTCAGCATCGCCGGCGGCGGCGACACCGTGGCGGCGCTCAATGCGGCCGGGGTGACCGCCCGCTTCACTTATGCCTCGACCGCGGGCGGCGCCTTCCTGGAATGGCTCGAAGGCAAGACCCTGCCCGGCGTCGAAGTGTTGAAGGTACCCCCCACTCCCGCTTCCCCGCGCGGATGAGTCATAATATCCAAACAGCGCCAAATCGAGGAGGGCGCGATGAACCTCACCGAATTGCACAAGGTCGCGGCGGCGATGGTTGCTCCCGGCCGCGGCATCCTGGCGGCCGATGAATCAACCGGCACGATCAAGAAACGTTTCGACGCGATCGGCGTGGAATCGACGGCCGACACGCGGCGCGACTACCGCGAGATGCTGTTCCGCTCGACCGAGGCGATGGCGAAATATATTTCCGGCGTCATTCTCTATGACGAGACCATCCGGCAGAACGCGAGGGACGGCACGCCGCTCGTCAAGCTCATCGCACAGGCGGGCGCAACCCCCGGGATCAAGGTCGACAAGGGAACGCAGCCGCTGCCGTTCTGCCCGAACGAAGTGATCACAGAGGGACTGGACGGTTTGCGCGAGCGGCTCGTGGAATATCGCGGGTTCGGCGCCAAATTCGCCAAATGGCGCGCGGTGATCGATGTCGGTCGACGGCATGGTCTGCCGAGCCACGCCTGCGTCAAGGCCAATGCGCACGCGCTGGCACGTTATGCCGCGCTCTGCCAGGACGAAAGTATCGTGCCGATCGTCGAACCCGAGGTGCTGATGGACGGCGATCACGACATCGACCGCTGCGTCGAGGTCACCACATGGGTGCTCAAGGAGACCTTTCAGGAGCTGTTCTACGCCCGCGTCGCGCTTGAAGGCACGGTGCTCAAGCCGAACATGGCGGTGCCGGGGAAAAAATCGCCGAAGCGCGCGTCGGTCGAGGAGGTGGCGGAAAAGACCGTGCGCCTCCTGAAGGCTTGCGTGCCCGCGGCCGTTCCCGGGGTCGCCTTTCTCTCCGGCGGGCAGTCCGACGAGGAAGCGACCGCGCACCTCGACGCCATCAACAAATCCGGTGCGCTGCCCTGGCGCGTGACCTTTTCCTACGGCCGCGCTTTGCAGGCGGCGCCGCAGAAGGCGTGGTCGGGCAAGCCGGAGAATGTGGCGGCGGCGCAGCGCGCCTTCGCCCATCGCGCGAAGATGAACGGCCTCGCCGCGCTCGGCCAGTGGCAGGCCGATCTCGAGCGGAAGGCGGCGTGACGCGTTGTCGCGATTGGCGCAGCGTTCCCCTTCCCTCCCCGCAAGGGGAAGGGAAACGGCAATGAAACCGCAACGCCGGCGCCCGCGGCTTTACCTTGTCACCCAGCGGCTTAACGATACGTCGGCGTTTGCGCGCGCGATCGGCGCGACGCTTGATGCCGCCGATGTCGCCGCCGTTCTCCTTCACCTCACGCCAAGCGACGAGCGTACCCTGATCAACCGCGCCAAAGCGATCGCCGCCATTGTTCAGCGCCGCGGCGTCGCACTCCTCCTCGACGGCCAACCCGAGGTCGTGGCCCGCGCCGGCGCCGACGGCGCCCACCTCACCGGCGTCGCGGCGCTCAATGCGGCGCTCGGCACGCTCAAGCCCGACCGCATCGCCGGTGCCGGGGGCTTGCGCAGCCGTCATGATGCCATGCTCGCGGGCGAAGCTGGCGCCGATTACGTGATGTTCGGTGAACCCGATCACCGCGGCGGCCGCCCGCCCGTCGAGGACGTGCAGGAGCGGCTGTCGTGGTGGGCGGAAGTCTTCAACCCGCCCTGCATCGGCTATGCCGCAAGCCTCGACGAGGTCTTTCCGCTCGCGCAAGCGGGCGCCGATTTCGTCGCGCTCGGTGATTGGATATGGACGCACGCACAAGACTCCGCCGCGGCGGTCGCGGCCGCCGCCGGCCGCCTCGCCGAACCTGCTTAGAGCGATGCCGATGAAGTGGACTCACCGCGAGCGGCCAACTTCGCCGGCCCCCTCCCTCCTTACGAGGGAAAAGACCATTCTGGAGCGGAATCTGAGCAACCCGGCGTCATTGCCACCGAAGCAAAGCAATCCAGGACGGACGAAATCCGGATTGCTTCGTCGCCCCTTTGAGGCTCCTCGCAATGACGGCGCTGATTCGATTTCGATCCAAGCGGAACGTGCTCTCAATGTGCGGCGCCGCCGCGCCGGGATAAAGATGGCGGCGGCGCTCGCGCTCGCCG
>JASHRY010000335.1 GCA_030037105.1 Xanthobacteraceae bacterium | reverse complement strand
TGCTGCGCGAATTCCAGTCGCGCGGTTATCTGGTGCGTGCATTCTACTATACGGCGGTGATCGAAGATCAGGAATATTCCTCGATCCGGCCGCTGATCGATTGGCTCGACTACAACGGCTATACCGTGGTCACCAAGGCGACCAAGGAGTTCGTCGACCAGACCGGACGGCGCAAGGTCAAGGGCAACATGGACATCGAGCTTGCGGTCGACGCCATGGAGATCGCGCCGCATATCGACCAGATGGTCCTGTTCTCCGGCGACGGCGACTTCCGCTCGCTGGTCGAGGCGGTGCAACGGCGCGGCGTGCGCGTGGTCGTGGTGTCCACGATTTCCACCCAGCCGCCCATGGTCGCCGACGAGCTTCGCCGCCAAGCCGACCAGTTCATCGACATCATCGAGCTGCAGGGTAAGATCGGCCGCGATCCGGCGGAGCGCCCGGCGCGCGACACGCGGGAACCGAGGGAGACGCGGGAGCCGCGCCACACGCCGCAATTCCTCCAGCGCAGCACCGCCTCCCCGCGCACCGAGGTCGAGGTCGAAGACGAGTTCGACGAAGAATAGGTCGGACTTAACCGCAATGGCGCGCGCCAGCGGCAAGCCCGGCCGCAATTGTCCGCGCTGCCCGCGTCTCGTCGCCTTTCGCAACGCCTGGCGCGAACGCGAGCCGCATTGGTTCAACGCGCCGGTGCCCTCCTTCGGAGCGATCGACGCGCGGCTCCTCATCGTCGGCCTGGCCCCGGGGTTGCGCGGCGCCAACCGCACCGGACGGCCGTTCACCGGCGACTATGCCGGTGATCTCCTCTACGCCACGCTTGAGGAATTCGGATTTGCCCGCGGCCGTTATGCGGCTCGCCCCGACGACGACCTCACCCTGATCGATTGCCGCATCACCAACGCCGTGCGCTGCGCGCCGCCGCAGAACAAGCCGATGCCGCGGGAAATCACGACTTGCCGGGATTTCCTCGCCGCAACCGTCAGGGAGATGACGAAGCTATGCGCTGTTGTCGCGCTCGGCCACATCGCCCATGACACGGTCACCGTGGCGCTGACAAATGGCGCGCGCCGGTCCGATTATCCCTTTCGCCACGGCAGCGCGCAGAAAATGGGCGCGGTCACGTTGTTCGACAGCTATCATTGCTCGCGCCTCAACACGAGCACGGGGGTGCTCACCCCGAAAATGTTTCGCGACATCTTTGCGCGAGTTCGCAAGCATCTCGACGCAATGACCTGAAATTGCTCTGTCCAGCGCAAGCGAGGCATCCGGCAGAGCCAATCCGGCCGGTTTCGGAGATCATCCGCCTTGGCGAAGGATGCCGTTACGAGAAAATGGAGGCCTCGTATCGGCCGCTGCCCATTTCGCCCGGTGGAAAGATGCCGTGCTGCTCGATCCAGCGGAATGATTCCTCAAAAGTCTCCTTGGAGTACGGCTCGAACACCAGCCGCTCGCCCGGCCCCCAGCGGCGCGTATCCATCTGGTCGTGGAAGCGCACGGGAAACTCCTTCTTGTAATAGTGCGTATAAAGCTCAGGTCGCAGATCGATGTCACGTTGCGCGCGGCGCAGCGCGCGGAAATATTTGCGCACGTCTTCGGGGTCCGGCGTGCCGGTGACCATCGACACGATCATGAAGGTAATATCGATGATTTTGCGAAAGCCGAGCTGCTCGACGAAATAATACGGGCCGCTGAACAGCGAAGCCGCCGGCACCTTGTGGTCGACCAAAAGCTCCATGCGGCTGAACAGCAGGCCGTCGTTGAACGACAGATTGATCTGATCGGGACTGAGATTCTGTTCGAGGCTCTGGATCGTCGCATAATGGCTGCCGGACTGGTAGCCCACCGAGATCGGCACGCCGGCGAGATCCGCGGGCGTCCGCACCGGCGATTCCGGCGGCACGAACACGGCGCAAGGCGAGACTGAATAGCAGTCGGCATAGAGCCTGCCGTGGCCGTTGGAGGCCGCGACGTTCACGGTCCAGTGGCAAGCGCCGCTGACATTGCAGGCGCGCCCGGCCTCGAAAGTTTGATAGGCGCCGATCTTGCTACCGAGATGATGGCCGCTGCCCGTGCTCGAATCCATGGTTTCGCGGAATTCGTAATCGAGACCCTCGGCTGTGAAATAGCCCTTCTCCTCCGCGACCCATTCGTGCAGCCGGAAATGCGGCGCAACAATGAATTTCGCCATTGCGATCTCTCTCCGTCCGGACCCGCTCGGGCGCGTTTTTCCGCTCAATCCGTTGTTAAAACCTTAGCCGGGGCGGCGTAACCACGCAATGACCTCCTCGGCGTTCTTGTCCGGCGGAAACACCGGATAAAACACCTTGACGATGACGCCGTCGTCGATGACGAGCGCCATGCGCTTCAAGAGCGTCATGCCGGCGACCGAGAAGGTCGGCAGGTTAAGCGCCCGGGCGAACTTAAATCCGGCGTCGGACAGGATCGGGAACGGCAGATTGAGCCGCACGGCGGCCTCGCGCTGGTAGTCGGTGTCCTGCGTCGAGAGGCCGAACAGATGAGCAACGCCGAGCGCCTTGAGTTCGGCGAAATGGTCGCGGAAGCCGCACGTTTGCGGGGTGCAACCGCGCGCGCCGGGAATGTCGTCCCATCCCGGTGGCAGATCGGCGCCGGGCACGCCGGTGCGTGGATAAATGTAAAGCACGGTGCGGCCGGCAAGGCGCGCCGGATTGACCGCGCCTCCGCTCGTCGCCGGCAGCGCGACGTCGGGCATTTTCATGCCGGCGAGATGCCGCGCGCCGCCGTCGTCCTGCGGCACCGGAATGTCGGACGGCAGATAGGTCGGATCGTGCGTGCCGGGTGCCTCTCTCATGCATGTGCTCCAATATTTCGCTCGCGCGTACCTTATCCGAAAACTGGCGCCCACTGGGTGGAATCATACATAGGAAATGAACTCCATCAGCGAGCCGTCGGGATCGCGGAAATAGACGCTCGTTCCCTCGCCTTTCGCGCCGAACCGCTGCATCGGGCCGCGCTCGACCGCGACGCCGCAGCACTGGAGATGGGCGACCGCGTCCGCGATCGGCCCCAGCCACTCGAAGCAGAGATCGCTGTTGCCGGGCCTGACCGGCAGCCGCGCCACCTCGGCGGGATTAACGCCCGGCCCGTGCACGTTGAGCTGGCGGTCGCCGAAGCGATAGACATAGCCCGCGGGCCGCGCCACCAGCTCGGCGCCGAGCACCGTCGTGTAGAACGCATTGGCGCGTTCCCAGTCGGAGACGTGGATCACGCAGTGGTCGAGCCTGGTTGGAAGGGACATGACGACGCCTGGCATTTCCCACACTACTCTGCGATGGCGCATCAATGCTTCGGCGCAACGCCGAGCTTGCGGCCGACACGCTCCGCCACGATGCGCCGCTGCTCGTTCAACGCCGCGAGCCGGCGGCGCACCGCGGCGACCCTATCCGGCGATGCGGTCCGCGGCGAGCCGGAGTCGAACGGCGGCGCCGGATCATATTCGATTTGCAACTGGATTTCGCGCGCCACCTGCTCGCCTTCCAGCGCCGCGGCAAGCGTGAGCGCAAAATCGATCCCCGTGGTGACGCCGGCGCCGGTGATGATCGTGCCGTCGACCACCACGCGTTCGCTGACCGGGATTGCGCCCAGCGCCTTCAGGTGCTCGATCGCGGCCCAGTGGGAGGTCGCGCGTTTGCCCTTGAGCAAGCCTGCCGCGCCGAGCAGCAGTGAGCCGGTGCATACCGAGGTCATGTATTTCGCCCCGCGCGCCTGTCGGCGCAGGAATTCGAGCACGGCCGAATTTTCCATCAGATCCTGCTGGCCGGGTCCGCCGGGAACCATGACAATGTCGAGTTGCGGACAATCGGCATAGGTCATCGTGGGCACGATAGCCATGCCGCGGTCGGTTCTGACCGGATCGAGTGTAGAAGCGACGAGATGGACCCTGGTGTTCGGCAGCCGCGCCAGCACCTCGTAAGGCCCGGTCAGGTCGAGCTGCGTCAGCCGCGGAAAGAGCAGCATGCCGATGAGCCGTTCCGCCAAGCGTCACCCCTTCTGCCGCATGAGCCGGCCGCGCTCGCGCTCCCATGAGCGCTTCTTCTCGGTCTCGCGCTTGTCATAGAGCTTTTTGCCGCGCCCCAGGGCAAGCTCGATCTTGGCGCGGCCCTTGTCGTTGAAATAGAGCTTGAGCGGGACGAGCGTCATGCCCTCGCGCTCGACCGCGCCGATGAGCTTGTTGATCTGGCGGCGGTGCAGCAGCAGCTTGCGCGGCCGCTTCGGCGCGTGGTTGAAACGGTTGGCCTGCTGATATTCGGGAATGTTCGAGTTGATGAGCCAGATCTCGCCGCCGCGCGCATCGGCATAGGATTCGGCGATCGCGGCCTTGCCCTGGCGCAACGATTTGACCTCGGTGCCGGTCAGCGCGACTCCGGCCTCGAAAGTCTCGTCGATGAAATAGTTGAACCGCGCCTTGCGGTTGTCGGCGACGACGCGGAGCTTCCTTTCAGCCTTCTCCGCCATGCCGCCGTTCCGTACCTAGCAGTTGGAGCCACTGGAGAGCGCTACGCCGAGCGAGCGCCCCGCGACCCCCTCCTCGGTCCTCCCTCTGTCAGGGGGAAGAAGGAGAAAACGGGCCGTTTTTCCTTCCCACTGAATCGCTCTTCCTTCCCCTGAAAGGAGGAGGTTGGAGAGGAGGTCTGCCGAGTCAAAGATTCCTCCCACGTCGGCGAATGGCGAAAGCAGACATTACCGGCTCTTCAGCGCGTCGCGGATTTCGGTGAGCAACTCCACTTCCTTGGACGGTGCAGAAGGTGCCGGCGGAGCTTCCGGCGCCTTCAGCCGATTAATGCCCTTGATGCACAGGAACAGCACCCAGGCGATGATCAAGAAGTTGAGAACGATGGTGAGAAAATTCCCCCAAGCGAAGACTGCGCCCTGCTTTTTCGCCTCAATCAAAGAGGCCGCCGTAACTTTCGATGATAACGGGATGAAATAATTTGAAAAATCCAGGCCGCCGGTGACCGCGCCGATGATCGGCATGATGATGTCGTTGACCAGCGAATTGACGATGGCGCCGAACGCCGCGCCGATGATCACGCCGACGGCCAGATCGACGACATTGCCCCGCATCGCGAATTTCTTGAATTCCTCAAGCATCTCCGCCTCCTGGGCCTATTCATTCGCCTTCCGCTCGACCCGAACCACCATCCTCCCCGTCCCGCAGAGGGATGAACAGAATAACCGACGTCACCGTCATCCGGAACTCGTCGTCAATTGATCAGCCCGGCATGCACCATGGCTCCGTGCACCGCCTCACGCGTCTTTGCGGCGATCGGCACCATCGGCAGCCTTACGGTCTCCTCGCACTTGCCCATGAGCGACAGCGCATATTTGACCGGCGCCGGGCTCGTTTCGAGGAACAGCGCCGTGTGCAGCGGCATCAGCTTGTCGTGGATCTTGAGGGCGCCCGCATAGTCGCCCTTCAAGCACGAGGCCTGGAAGTCCGCGCACAATCGCGGCGCCACGTTGGCGGTGACCGAGATGCAGCCATGGCCGCCCTGCGCCATGAAGCCGAGCGCGGTCGCATCCTCTCCCGAGAGCTGGTTGAAATCGGGGCCCATGGCCGCGCGCTGTTGCGACACGCGCGCGACGTTCGCCGTCGCGTCCTTGACGCCGGCGATGTTCTCAAGTTCGGAAAGGCGCTTCATGGTGTCGACCGACATGTCGATCACCGAACGCGGCGGGATATTGTAGATGATGATCGGGATGCCGATCGCGTCATTGATCGCCTTGAAGTGCTGATAGAGGCCCTCTTGAGTCGGCTTGTTGTAATAAGGGGTGACCACGAGCACGGCGTCGGCGCCGGACTGTTCGGCATGCTGCGCAAGCGCAATCGCCTCCCTGGTCGAATTGGAGCCGGCGCCGGCGACGACCGGCACGCGTCCGCGCGCCTGATCGACGCACCACGCGACCACCTCGTTATGCTCCTGATGCGACAGCGTCGGGCTTTCGCCGGTGGTGCCGACCGGAACAAGCCCGTCGGTGCCTTCGGCGATCTGCCAGTCGATCAGGCTGCGAAAGGCTTTTTCGTCCACGAAACCGTCCTTGAAGGGCGTAACGAGCGCGGTGAATGAACCTCTGAAGCTCGTCTTGGCGGTCATGACACGATCCTTGGACGACGGTCCCGGCTGGAGCGGGTCACCGGGACCACTCCCATGCTGCAGTCATAGATATCGGGTCGCCGCGGGGCTTGAAAGCCCCTTCGCGCCACCAAGAGTTGACGGCGAAGTTCGCGACCGTCGCAAACAGGCCCCGCGAACTTCGCCGTCACGGGCTTCCCGACAAATTCTTGCCGCTGGTTTGGACTCGGACTTGTAAGTTCCACAATGTGGACAATGCCCCGCTTTTGCCGTGAAATTCGTCAATGATGGCGCCGGCTTGCGGGCATTAGCAGTTCGTCAATCTTGCCAGCCGAAGACGGTCTCTGCGGTTGCCGCTGGCGGGCGCCGGCGGCAGGAGGGACAATTCCAGTGAGAGCCATTCGGCTTATTCTCGTATTGGCCGCGGTCGGCTTTCTGGCGGCCGAAGCCGCGGCGGCGCCGCCATCGGGCGTAATCCCGTTGCCGCGACCGCGGCACGCGATCAAGGGCGAGCGGACAAGCAAGGCTGCGGCGGCGCATGTTCCGGCGCGCAGGGGTACGGCGCGCGGCGGGGGCACTGCGGCATCGACTGCGCTCGCTCCCGCGCCGTTGCAGGCTTCTAAAACCGCCGTGATTCCAGCCGCAGGCGTCCTCGGCTATGCATCGCCGGACGCGCCGACGAGCGCGGTTGCGCAGAGGCCGCCAGCGACGGTCAGGCCTTCCATCGGCGCGCTGGGCGCGGCGCCGCCGGCAATTCGACCAGCCCCGCCTCTGGCGATGGCGACGACCTCGTACACCTCGCCGTTCGATCTCGCCGCGGTCAAACAGGCCATCGAGCTGGTCCACAAGGGCCGGGCGGACGAAGCGACCAATATCGAGAGCACGATTTCCGATCCGCTCGCCCGCAAGCTGGTCGAATGGGTGATCCTGCGCGGCGATGAGGACGTCGATTTCTCGCGCTATGCTGCCTTCCTTGCCGCCAATCCGAGCTGGCCGTGTATGACGGCGCTGCGCCGGCGCGCCGAGGCCGTGCTCTGGGAAGAGCGCGCCGATCCGCGGACGGTGATCGCGTTCTTCGACAGCGCGTCCCCATATAGCGCCAAGGGACGATTTGCGCTGGCGCGCGCGCTTCTCGCCGGCGGCGACTACGCCGGCGCGCAGGCGGCCGTGCGCGAGGCCTGGCGCAATGACGGCTTTTCCGCGGAGGTCGAGGCCGAGGCCCGCGCGGCATTTGCCGACCTCATCACCGCCGCCGACGACAAGGCGCGCATGGACGCGCGCTTCTATGCCGAGGACGACGAGGCCGGCCTGCGCGCGGCGCACCATCTCGACGCGGTCGAGCTTGCCATTGGCAGGGCGCGCGCCGCAGTCATCAACAGATCCGCCAATGCCAAAGCACTGCTCGAAGCGGTGCCGGCGACGGCGCGCCGCGATCCCGGCTACATGTTCAGCCGCATCCAATGGCTGCGCCGTGCCGACAAGATCGCCGAGGCCGCCAAATGGATGATGGCGGCCCTGCGCGAGCCGGAGAAGCTCGGCGACCTCGATCAATGGTGGACCGAGCGGCGGCTCATCGCGCGCAAGCTGCTCGACCTCGGCAATTTCAAATTGGCCTACGAGATCGTCGACGGCGGCGCCTTGCCGACCAACGAGAACTATCGCGCCGAGCAGCCGTTCACCGCCGGCTGGATCGCGCTGCGCTTTTTGCACCAGCCGGGGACGGCGCTCGCCCAGTTCGCCCGCATCGCCGAAGGCAATTCCAATCCGATCACGCTCGCGCGCGCCTATTATTGGCAAGGCCGCGCTGCGGAGGCGCTCGGGCGCACGCAACAGGCGCGCGCCTATTACCAACAGGCGGCCGCCCACCCGACCGCCTATTACGGCCAGCTCGCGCGCGCGCGACTGGACCTCGGCGGCGTCGCTTTGCGCCAGCCGGGCAAGCCGCCGGCCGAGGACCGCCGGTTGGAGATCGCGCGCGTCTTCGAGATTCTCTACGCCATCGACGATCGCGACCTAGTCGCCGCCATGGCCTTCGACCTCGCCGGCAAGGCGACGGATGCGGCAATGCTGGCGACGCTCGCCGAGATTGCGACGCGCCACAACGACGCGCGGACGACGCTGCTCATTGGCAAGACCGCGCTGGGCCGCGGTCTGCCCTTCGAGCACTACGCGTTCCCGCTCTTCGGCCTGCCGAATTATCGGCCGATCGGACCCGAGATCGAGCGCTGCGTGGTCTACTCGATCGCGCGGCAGGAAAGCGCGTTCAACGCGCGCGTCATCTCCAGCGCCCATGCGCTCGGCCTGATGCAGGTCACGCCGGAGGCCGGCCGCTTCGTCGCCAGAAAATTCAAGGTCGGCTTCGATCGGCGGCGCCTGCTCGATGATCCGGCCTACAACCTCCAGATCGGAACGGCCGAACTCGGCGACGACCTCAACGCCTATGGCGGCTCCTACATCCTGGCTTTCGCCGCCTACAATGCCGGCCGCCATCGCGTGCAGGAATGGATCGACCAATACGGTGATCCGCGCAATCCGAAGGTGGACCCGGTCGATTGGATCGAGCGCATTCCGTTCGCCGAGACGCGCAATTACGTGCAGCGCGTGATCGAAAACATGCAGGTCTATCGCGCCCGCATCGACAACGATCCGCGACTGCTGATCGAAGCCGACCTGCGCCGCGGCGGGTAAATAGTCTCGGCAAGGCATTTTCCGGTTGCCGCCGCACGTCCTCCATCGTTATGTTATTTTTGTGACATGCCCCGGAAGGGGCGTGGCGGGTGACAAGGGCGGACGATGAACAAGCCATCCCCTCATCTGGTAGCAGCCATGGGCAGCGGCCCGCTCGATCAGAGCAAGAGCGTGTTCGTAACCACGCATGACGGGCTGCGACTGCATGTATGCGAATACGGCGCGCGCTCCGCGCCCGGATTGCCGGTGGTCTGCCTGCCGGGCTTCGCGCGCACGACCGCCGACTTCGACGTGCTGGCGCCGGCGCTCGCGACCGCTTCGCCGCAGCGGCATGTCATCGCGATCGATTCGCGTGGGCGCGGGCGTTCCGATTACGATATCGATCACGGCAACTATAACTTCACCATCGAGCTCGCCGATATCGTCAGCGTGCTGACCGCGCTTGGCATCGGCCCGGCGGTCTTCGTCGGCAGTTCGCGCGGCGGCACTTTGACCATGCTGCTGGGCGTGGCGCATCCGACCGCTATTGCCGGCGTGGTGTTGCATGATGTCGGTCCGGTGACCGAGCCCAAGGGGGTTGCGCGTATCAAAGGTTATGTCAGCAACTTGCCGCATCCGCGCAGCTTCGAAGAGGGCGCCGACATCCTCCGCCGCCTCATGAGCGCGCAGTTTCCCAAGCTGACCGCGGAGCAATGGCTCAGCGCCGCGCGGCGGACATGGCATTTCAAGGACGGCGCGCTCAAGCCCGCCTACGATCACTCCGGCATTGCCCGCGCGCTCGTCGGCATCGACGTCGAGCGTCCACTACCGTGCCTTTGGAACGAATTCGACGCGCTCGCGGGCGTGCCGTTGCTGGTCATTCGCGGCGTAAATTCCGATATTCTTTCGGCGGAGACGGTGGCGGCCATGGGCGCACGGCGCGCGAAAATGGACGTCATCGAGATCCCCGACCAGGGACACGCGCCGCTGCTCGAAGGCGACCTCGTGCACCGGATCGTCCAATTCGTGCAGAACTGCGACGTCGAAAGACAAGCAAAGCCGGAAGTGAATCCGGCCCCGTAGTGCGGTTGAGCTTGGCTTGGGCTTATATTGTTGCCGTTGAAATTAGAGCGCCATCCAATCACATGGAATCGGATTAGATTAGCCTCCAGATTCTTGACGGCGTATGATTTTTCGGGAACCCGCTTCCACTTTGCCGGATTGTGCTTTAGCTCACCACCCCGCCTTGTAATTCAGCCGGCCGAGCAAGCTCTGGCTCTTCACCGCGGTGGAGTACATTTCCGGCGATCCGCCGGCGCCGATCGCGTTTTGCCCGCCACTGCCGCTGCTGAGGTCGCTGTAGAGATATTCAAGGCCCAAAGACCATTTGGGCGACAATTGATATTCAAATCCGACGCCGGCGATC
>JASHRY010000334.1 GCA_030037105.1 Xanthobacteraceae bacterium | reverse complement strand
CGCCACGCCGGATACGCCGTTCGGCTGGAAGTGATGCACGTGGATGTGCAGGAGCGTCGCCCGTGCCGCCTCCACGCAGCGTCGCAGCGTCGACTCGATGTGGTCGATATCATTGAGCCGCTCGGCGCCGTGCAGATCGACGATCAGATGCACGCCGGCGCAGCGCACGCCGTTGCGGACGGCGAAGTGATCCTGGCGATCGTCCGCCGGCGCCGGCGCCGCCACCTTGAGTTTGGTCTTCCTGTCTTCCTTTCGGGCGGTGCCTGGGAGTCCCAAGCCCTTCCCCGATCGCAAGAGGGCGTTCTGGCTCATGCCGTCCCCCCCAACCAGAGATAAGAACCCGAGATGCCGGCGAGCCGGCGCCACGGAAAGCGAAAGCCGCCCGATCGGGTCCACGCGGACTGATCAACAGCGGCAAGGTCCCCACATAAATGCAAACCTTCTGGAGTCAAGCAAATTCTCCGGAATAATCCGTAAAGCTTGTGCTCGAGCCCGCGTGCGCGGCGGCCGAGGGAGGAATGCGTCTTCACCGAGCCTGTCGCAACGCGATTGTCGGAGCAGCGAGCCCGATGATTCGCTCGCACTTTCACCCGCGGATGCTTTATGATTCCGCCGGTGTTCTTCGGTTCGGCACAACGCACCGGCCCAAGCGGCGGGTGCGCAGGGGAAGGAGAACGGACATGGTGCGGACGTTCGGAGCCGGGGTGTTTTTGGCGCTGGTGGCAACGCTGCCGGTGCAGCAGGCGGCGGCGCAAGATCCGGTTGGCGGCGCGATCGTGGGCGGCGCGATCGGCGGCATTGTCGGCGGCTCGCTGGGCCGTGGCGCCGGCGGCGCGATTGCCGGAGCGGCGATCGGCGCGACCACCGGCGCGGTCATCGCCGCGGAAGCGCAACGCCGTGCCGGCGGTTATTATTGGTGGCGCGGCGGTTGCTATTACCGCTATCCCAACGACTCCTGGCTGCAGGTCCAGCCCGGCTATTGCGCGTACTGAGCGCGATGATCCGCTCGGCGGGGCAAAAACTTTCCGCCGACCGAAACGAAGCCGTCGCCCTTAACCGCAGACCGCAACCCGGGGCGGGACCATCGGCTCCGGCGGCTTCTTCACGCGGGTGCGGAAGAAGCCGAGCACGCGGCGCGCCGTGTCGGGCTGCAACCGGTCGAAGCTCGCCAGCGCCTGGTCGAGGTCTTTCGCCGACATGCCGCGGTCGGCGGCCCGCAGCTGCAGGATGGCCTTGGTCGTTGTTGACGAGAGCCCGGCCACCTTGGCGAGGATGAGCACGATCTCGGCGCCGGGATCGAGCAAGGCGCGCTCGACCAGGTCGATCGGCGTATCGCCCAAGATCGACAAGGCGATCGCCGTTTCCTCGAACTTGCGAGCGCGCGCATATTGGTAGATGTCGGCTTCGCCGATGCGGCGGAGGCGGTTCTGCCGCTCGACCGCCGCCTGCGCGGCGGCGAAATCCGGCGAGGCGTTGCGGGCCTCGTTGCGACTACCGCCGGCGGTCTCGGCCGCGACGCCGTCGATGGCGGTGCCGGCGTGCGGATTTTCGGCGGCCAGGCGAGCGCGCACCGCGCTCGAAGCCTTTTCCAGGAGCATGAGGAAATGCGGACGTGGAATATCGCCGTGCATGCCCACTTCGGTCGCCAGGTCGTCATCGCCGGCGGAGCGCTCGACCAGCATGCGGAAGCCGGCATCGGAAAAGCGGGCGCCGCTGTTCTTGACCAGCGAGCGAACGACGTCGCGGTCGCCGCGTTCGACCAGCACCGCGGTGACCGCCTCGCTCAGCGATTTGCGCTGGGCAATGGCGAGCAGGTGCCGTTGGCTTTTGCCGGCGGCGCCGGCGAGCAGGGCGCGGTCGTCGAGCCGTTCCGACCGGCTGAGCACCGGACGCGCCACTTCGATGTCGTCGTCGCAGGCGAGCAGGTGCATCACGTTGACGGGGGCGTTGGCGATCGGCGCCAGGCGCAGCGCCAGCTCGGCGCGCGCCGTGGCCTCGATCGTGGTCATCAGGCGCACCATGACGTCATCGAACACGCCGACCTGCGCGTCCGAATAGCGCGCGGCCCCGCCGACGAAGAGATCGGTGAGACGCGCGAGCATCTCGATGCGGCGCGCGTCGGTGCCGGAGGCGAGTGCGGCTTCGAGTTCGTCGATGAGAGGAAGGGTTGGAATCATGCCGGACGCCGCCACGCCGTTGAAACGCCGACAAGAATGCCGCGGGAACGGTGAACAAAGCCTTGCCGGGACCGTTGCCGGCAAGGTCCGTTAACGAAACGATAAATGTGCAATCTATTTGCCGGCCCGGCCTAAGCCGGAATAGGGCTGGTGGTATGGCCGCCGCGACCACCGCTCTGAGCTAACGCTCCCAGGTCGTCAGCGTAATGCCGGCGGCCGCGTCCAGGTCGCGCCGCGCTCCCGGCCGCAGACCATGGCGGACGAGCGCGTCTTCGGGAGCCGTCGTCGATCCGACCTCGGCGAACAGCGGCCGCCCGCCCGGAATTCTGACGCCTTCGGCGCGCGTGAGGTGGAACGCGTCATAGAGCGGGAGGAAGAGACTGAACACCTCGGTCCCGCCGATGACGGCGACGGTGCCGTCGTCGGCCCCGAGCGCCGCGCGGGCCTGTGCGAGCGTGGCGCCGGCGGGGTTCCACAACAGCGAATTGGCAGTCGACGGATTTGGCGCGATGGCGGCGATCCGCCGCGTCAGGATCAACCGCTTGCGCCGCGCGGCCCGCGGCCCGCCTTCGTGCGAACGGCGTCCGTGCACGACCACGCCGGCGCGATCAAGTTCGGTTTGCAAGAATCGCTGATCGGCCTCGTTGCGAAGCGTATCCGGCATGTTGCCGTCGGCGTCGGCAATCATGCCGTCGGCCGAGACGATGGCGTAGCCTTCGATGCGGTGCGGTCCGATCATGCCGCGACCATAGCGAGCCCGCCGCGGCGAGTCATTGACGGCGCCAGCGGCCGTTTCGCGCGCACAAAGAATTTGCCTTGCCGGCGGCAAACGCTTATTCGCAATTCGAACGAAGGTTTGAAAATGGGCCGGCGATGACGCGACCGTCTGAGATCACCCGCGAGCGAATCATGAAGGCGGCGGTGCGGCTGTTCGCCGAGCGCGGCTATGAGGCGACGAGCGTGCGCGCCATCGTCGCCAAGGCGCGGGTCAACCAGGCCGCGATCAACTACCACTTCGCCGGCAAGGACGGGCTCTACCGGGACGTGCTGCGCGCGGCGTTCCGCGCCCTCACCGAGCACCAGCTCGTTCACGCCGCGGAGACGAAGGCCATGCCGCGCGAACAGGCACTCGGCGAGTTTGTCCGCCACCAGCTGCGGCCGCTGATCGCGCGCGACGAGCTCAGTCGCCACATCCGCATCTTCAACTGGGAATCGGTGCGTCCGACGCAGATCTTTCACCAGCTTCTCAGCGAGGAGGCGGCTCCCTTCATGGGCTTGGCGGTCGATCTCGTGCGGCGCTTCCTGCCCGATGCGGATCGGCGCACGCTCGCGGTCGCCGCCGTCTGGCCCATCGGCCAATGCAGCGTCTTCGTGCGCAATCGCGAGCAGCTCACCGGCCCCCCGGTCGCGCTTGCGCTCGATGAATCGGCGGTCGAGCGGCTCGCGCAATTGCTCAGCCGCTGGGCGATCGCCGGCCTGACGCCGGCGCCGTGAGCCGTTGCCGCGGGAAATTTCCGTCGCCGCCGCAAAAATTCCTTGTTCCCGGCCTTTCGCCGCCCATAACGCATGT
>JASHRY010000333.1 GCA_030037105.1 Xanthobacteraceae bacterium | reverse complement strand
CGATTCCCATAGAACGCCGACGAATGGCTCATCCGATCAAAGCCGCGGCCGACGTGCCCGGTCTCGCCGCCCGATATGTCGCGGCCGATATCATCGACGGGGTCCTGCGCCGCCACCGCGCGCTCGACGAGCAATTGGACGGCCCCGGCGCGAATCCCGGACTTGCCGGCTTCACCGAACGCGACCGCGCGCTCGCGCGCGCGCTGGTCGCGACCGTGCTGCGCCGGCTCGGTGCGCTCCGCCATCTCATCGGCCTCTGTCTCGATCGCGGCCTGCCGGCGAAGGCGCCGCGTGTCGAGATCGCGCTCCTGATCGGCGCGGCGCAAATACTTTTCCTCGACGTACCGGACCACGCCGCCGTTGATCTCGCGGTTCGAGTGGCGCAGGCGGATCGCAACGCGGCCCGCTATGCCGGCCTCATCAATGCCGTGTTGCGGCGCTTGGCGCGCGAAGGCGCCGCGCGAGTGAGCGAACTCGACCTCCCGATCCTCGATACGCCGTCGTGGCTGATGGCGCGCTGGACCGCGACCTACGGCGCGCCGACGGCGCACGCCATCGCCGCCGCCAATGGCCATGAGCCGGCGCTCGATCTCACGGTCAAGAGCGATCCCGAAATCTGGGCGCAGCGGCTTGACGGGCGCCTGCTGCCGACCGGCTCGGTGCGCGTGATCGCCCATGGCGCGATCGCGGCGCTGCCTGGTTTTGCCGAGGGCGCCTGGTGGGTGCAGGACGCCGCGGCGGCGCTGCCGGCGCGCCTCTTCGGTTCGGTTCGCGGACGCCGCGTCGCCGATCTTTGCGCGGCGCCCGGCGGCAAGACCGCGCAGCTTGCGGCAGCCGGCGCACGCGTCACGGCGATCGATCGCTCGCCGACGCGACTCGAGCGCCTGCGCGAGAATCTCGATCGCCTATCGCTGACGGCCGAGCTCGTCTGTGCCGACGCGGCGCAATGGACGGCCGCGCCATTTGACGCCGTGCTTATCGACGCGCCTTGCTCTTCAACCGGCGCCATCCGGCGGCACCCCGACGTGCCGTGGCTCAAGCGCGCGTCCGATATCGCCGCGCTCGCGGCGCTGCAACGCCGGCTCTTGGCGCGCGCGGCCGCACTCACCAAGTCGGGCGGCATGCTCGTCTACTGCACCTGCTCGCTCGAACCCGAGGAAGGCGAGGACGTGGTCGCCGACCTGCTCGCGCGCGAGTCCGGCCTCAAACGGGTGCCGATCGGCCCGGCCGAAATCTTCGGCCGCGACGAATTC
This sequence comes from Xanthobacteraceae bacterium, assembly GCA_030037105.1. The sequence goes on along the minus strand of JASHRY010000333.1, from coordinate 1,941 downwards.
ATCACCAAGGACGGCGACATGCGCACCCTGCCGTGCCATTTCCCCGACGCTGATTCGCGGATGGCCGGCCTCGACGGCTTCTACGCCGCGCGGCTCGAAAAACGTTAGGGTTTAGCCAATAACCACCCGTTGGCCGGCGGCGCACCATTCCGTTATGGTGGATTCGGCGGGCCGCCGAGCGCGCCGCCAACGAAGGGGCGATCGCGGCGATGGCGCGCGTCTCAGTCGCGAACTATACGAAGCTCTCATGGCTGCTGCTGCGCGCAAGCTTGCGGCGGCTTGGCGGTCATCCTTTGCTGCGTTGGCCGGTGCTGCCGCTCAAGCCCGACCGGCTGTTGATCGCACCGCCGGACCTGCGCACCGCCGACGCCACCCGCGCCAACGAAATTTATTCCGGCCGCTTCGCCTTCGCCGGCAAGGTCGTCATCTGCGACGGTCGCTCGATATTCGAGATGGAGCCGCCGTCCGACGAATGGGCGGCCGGGCTTCTAGGCTTCGGCTGGCTGCGCCACCTGCGCGCGGCCGAATCCGGCATCACCCGCGCCAATGCACGCGCGCTGATCGATGAGTGGATCACGCTGCAAGGTTCCCGGTACGCCCTCGCTTGGCGTCCCGACGTGCTGTCGCGGCGTATCATCTCCTGGCTCAGCCAGGCGTCTCTGGTGCTGCAGGATGCGGACGTGCGCTTCTATCGGCGCTTCCTGCGCAGTCTGGTCCGTCAGGTGCGATATTTGCGCCGCACCGCTGGCGGTGTAGGCGGCGTGGCGCAGATGCAGGCCACCGTCGCCCTCACCTATGCCGCGCTTTGCATCGCCGGCCAGGCGCGCCACATCAAATCCATCACCGGGCGTCTGAACCGCGAGATCGAACGGCAGATCCTTCCCGACGGCGGCCACATTGGCCGCAATCCCGGATCGGTCGTCGAAGTGCTGCTCGAATTTCTGCCGCTGCGCCAGGTGTTTGCGGCGCGCAACATTGCGCCGCCGCAGGCGCTGCTCAACGCCATCGACCGCATGATGCCGATGCTGCGATTCTTCCGCCATTCGGATGGAACATTCGCGCATTTCAACGGCATGGGATCGACGCCGGCCGACCTGCTCATGACGCTGCTCGCCTATGACGAGACCCGCGGCGCGCCGTTCTCCAGCGCGCCGCATTCCGCCTACCAGCGCCTGGAGGCCGCCGGCGGCGTGCTCGTCGTGGATACCGGCAAGGCGCCGCCGATCGATATGAGCCTCGAAGCGCATGCCGGCTGCCTCTCGTTCGAATTCTCCTCGCCGAAGCAGAACCTCATCATCGTGAATTGCGGAATGCCGGCGACTTCGCGTGAAGATTGGCGGGCGCATGCGCGCGCCACCGCATTGCACTCGACCGTCACGTTCAACGACGCTTCCTCGGCGAGATTCCTCGAATTCGCCGCGTTCCGGCGCGTGCTCGGCGGCGCGCCGATGCTGGACGGCCCGAGCCACGTCTCGGTGACGCGCGAGAATCGCCCCGACTCGATCGTATTGCGCGCCGCGCACGACGGATACGCCGACGCTTACGGCATCGTGCACGAGCGCACATTGGCGCTGGCGGCCGACGGCACCCGGCTCGAAGGTGAGGATCTGTTCCTCTCCGCCGACGGCGGCCCCGTCATTCGCACCACCCGCGACCGCTACGCGGTGCGCTTTCACCTGCACCCTTTGATCAAGGCCGCCCGGCTCACGAACGGACACGGCGTCATGCTGACGGCGCCGAACAAGGAGGTGTGGACTTTCAACGTCAACGATAACCGCATCGACCTCGAGGACAGCGTTTATCTCGCGGGAACCGACGGCCCGCGCCGCACGATGCAAATGGTCATTTACGGAAATGCAAGCCGCGCGCCACGCGTGGTCTGGACCTTTCAGCAGATCAATCCCGCCGCCGGCGCCGCCGCAACCAATTCGCGCCGCCTGC
>JASHRY010000332.1 GCA_030037105.1 Xanthobacteraceae bacterium | reverse complement strand
CTGGCAACAAGCGGCGCGCAATTGACGCTCTCGCGTTAGGAGGAATGCGAAGCCGCACGCATCCGCCCCCCTCCATGGCTTCTCTCAAAGAGGAATGTTCAACTCCTTGAGCGGAGCGATGGACCTCGGAACCGGCTTCACCGCCGGCGATGTGGCGGCGCCCGAAGGAGTGACGGCATTCGGCATTGTCCGTGTCCCGGCCTTGGCTTGCGGCTGCGGCGGATCGGTGGCGACCGTCCGCTGTGACGGCGGTTGCGGCTCGTATTTCGCCATGAGCTCGCCGGCGCTCGCCACGAGTCTTGCACCATCGACGTTGCGGGCCTTCATTTGCTTCAGCCAGGCCCTGATCACCGGTTCCGTGGCCTTGCGCCAGTGCGCGACGGCTTCGGGCATGAGCGTCATGACGGCATCGCCGCGTTGCACCGCCACATTAGCGGCGGCGGCTGCCGCCGCGTCCCACATGGCGCCGGCCATGCCGGCCGCGAATTGTCCCGAATTATTGTCGATGACCATCTTGAGGTCGGGCGGCAACCGATCATAGGCCGCTTTGTTCAACGCCAGAACGAAGGTCATCGTGCTCAACGACGATTCGGCGAAATCGGTATGCGCCTTGAGCAGATCACAAAGCTTGAGCGCGGGCGCCATGTGCCAGGGGTCGATGCAGCCGTCGACGACTCGCCGGGCGATGGCCGCCGGAAGCTCCGCGCTCGGCATCGGCACCGCGCGCGCGCCAAGCGCGCGCATTGCCTCGCCGGCGAAACGGGTCTGCACCTGCAGCCGCAATCCCTTGCATTCCTCGATGGTCCGGATCGGCCGATCGGCGTGCACGACGCCGCAGTCCGTGCATGAGAAACCGACCGGGTGAACCTCGCGGAATTCATCCTTCAGGTTGGCGGCGGCGTAATCCGCGACGGCCTTGGAGCTGACGAACGCGCGGCGCGACGGGACGAACGGCAGCTCGAACAATTCGATCCGCGGGAAGCGCCCGGGCGTATGGCTCGGCGCCGCCCACACGATATCGGCGAGCCCGGCGCACGCCTGGTCAAAAAGCTGCGCCGGCCGGCCGCCGAGCTGCATCGAGGGAAAGATGTCGATGCGAATGCGCCCGGCGGAATCCGCCTCGATCTTGCGCGCCCACGGCACGAGAAACTCGTCATGCCCGCACGACACCGACGAGAAGAAATGATGCAGCTTGAATCTGAACTGCGGAGCATCGGCGCGCGCCGCGCGGCCGACGGCCGGAGCCACCAACGCCGCCATCGCCGAGGCCAGGAAGGTGCGGCGCGCAAGTCGCATATCTATCCTCGCAGCCGCTTAGCAGCGCCGGCGATGCGGCTCAATTGAGACGCGGCGGGCGGTCTTCGTTTTCGGACGTGCGGATGATGCCCGCCGCGAGCGGCCCGGGCGGCGGTTCCACGGCGGGGGTCGCTTCCGCCCGGCTCTCGCGCGATCGTCGCTCGTAGGCGCGATAGGACAGCCAACCGAACGGCAGGCTCACCAGATAGGCGAGCGTCCCGGTTGTGAGCATGATCCAGGGATAGGCAATGAGCAGCGCAAAGAACAGGACCACGACGATGATCGACGGCCCGACCATTTCCGGGGGCACGCGCGTGCCGATGCGCTTGCCGGAAAAGACCGGCAGCCGCGAGACCAGGAGCCAAGCGATGGCGAGCGTGTAAAGGAGCGTCACCCAGATCAAGAGCGGCGACCGCGGAACGCCGAGAAACGCCACATAGATCGGCAACAACACGGTGATCGCGCCGGCCGGCGCCGGTATGCCGACGAAGAAATTGCTGGCCCAAGCGGGCCGATCCGGATCGTCGATCATCACATTGAAGCGGGCGAGCCGCAGACCCGCGCAAATGGCAAACACCATGGCGGCGATCCAGCCGGCCGATTTCAGCTCATGCAGGCCCCAGAAGTAGAGGATCAGCGCCGGAGCCACGCCGAAATTGACGAAGTCGGAGAGGCTGTCGAGCTCGGCGCCGAAGCGCGACGTTCCGCGCAGAAGCCGCGCCAGACGGCCGTCGATCCCGTCAAGGACGGCGGCGAAGACGATGGCGGCGAGCGCGAGAACATAGCGGTTCTCGAACGCCATGCGGATCGCGGTCAATCCGGCGCAGAGCGCGACTATGGTGACGACGTTCGGCGCCAGCGTGCGCACGGGAATGCCGCGGAAGCGCCGCCGCGGCTGGCGCGGCAAACGCGGATCGCCGAACGGCGGCTGATGCATAGCCATGGCGGGAATATAGCGGTTTGCGGCCCGGTCTGCCATCGGCCGCCGTTGCTACGTGGCCCGAAACGTCCGCCCCGCCTCCGCGGCCTCGAGATCGGCGAGGGCGGTCTCGCCGGCGATGGCGGTCTGGCCCTCGCCGACCAGCGGCCGCGCGCCTTCGGGCAGGTAGACATCGACGCGCGAGCCGAAGCGGATCATGCCGATGCGCTGGCCGGCGCCGACCGTTTCGCCCTCGCGCACGAACGGCACGATGCGCCGCGCGATGAGCCCGGCGATCTGGATGACCGCGATGCGCACCCCGTTGCCGGTCGCAATGACCAGGGCGTTGCGCTCGTTGTCCTCGCTCGCTTTGTCGAGATCGGCGCTGATGAACTTGCCGCGGCGATAGATCATGCGCTCGACGCGGCCGGCGACCGGGCAGCGATTCACGTGGCAATCGAATACGCTCATGAAGATGGAGATGCGCGGCAGCGGCCGCGCGCCGAGATCAAGCTCCTTGGGCGGCACGACATCGGCGATGCGGCTCACGCGGCCGTCCGCCGGCGCGACCACGACGCCCTCGCGCAGCGGCGTCACGCGCGGCGGGTCGCGGAAGAAATAGGCGCACCATAGCGTGGCGAGCGTGGCGAGCCAGCCGAGCGGCGGCCACAGCCAGAACAGAACCAGGCTCGCAAAGGCGAAACCGCCGATGAACGGGTAGCCCTCGGGGTGGATCGGCGCGAGTTGGGAACGGATGGAGGCGATGACCGACATCCGGCCCTACTCCGCGGCATCGACGGCGGGCAGAAGCTCCTCTTCCATGTCCGGCGCCGGCAACGGCTTGCGGCCGCCGACGTCCGTTTCCTCTTCGGCCTCGGCGAGAATCTCGCGCGCCATCGCGGCTTCGCGCTGGCGGTTCCACATGCCGGCATAGAACCCGCCCTGCGCGAGCAATTGCCGATGGGTGCCGCGCTCGACGATCATGCCCCGATCGAGCACCAGAATCTCATCGGCGCCGATAATGGTCGAGAGCCGGTGGGCTATGACGAGCGTGGTGCGGTTCTTCGACACGCGGTCGAGCGCGTCCTGAATATCGCGTTCGGTATGGCTGTCGAGCGCGGACGTCGCCTCGTCGAGCAGCAGGATCGGCGGCGCCTTGAGCACGGTGCGGGCGATGGCGACGCGCTGCTTCTCGCCGCCGGAAAGCTTGAGGCCGCGCTCGCCGACCTCGGTCTCATAGCCCTTGGGCGCGAGGCGGATGAAGGCGTCGATCCGCGCCATGCGCGCCGCCTCCTCGACCGCGGCGTCGCTCGCGTCCCATTCGCCGTAACGGATGTTGTAGCGGATCGTATCGTTGTACAGCACGGTATCCTGCGGCACGATGCCGATCGCGGCGCGCAGCGAGGCCTGGGTGACGTCGCGGACGTCCTGCCCATCGATGAGGATGCGGCCGCCGGTCACGTCGTAGAAGCGGAAGATGAGCCGCGCGATCGTCGATTTGCCGGCACCGGTGGGCCCGACGATGGCGACGGTGCGCCCGGCCGCCACTTCGAAGTTCAAGCCCTTGAGGACCGGTCGCTCCGGCTCATAGGCGAACGACACGTCCTCGAAGCGGATGGTGCCGGCGCGCACCTTGAGCGGGCGGGCGCCGAGCCGGTCCTCGATCTCCGGCTTGCGCGAGAGCATCGCGAACATGATCTCGATGTCGATCACCGCCTGCTTGATCTCGCGGTACACCAGGCCCATGAAGTTCAGCGGCTGATAAAGCTGGATCATCATGGCGTTGATCATGACGAAATCGCCGACCGTTTTGGTGCCGGCCTCGATGCCGAAGGCGCACAGGATCATCGCCGCCGCAAGCCCGATGCTGAAGACGACGGCTTGGCCGGCGTTGAGCACGGCGAGCGAGGTGTAGGCCTGGACGCTCGCATCTTCGTAGCGCGCCATCGCGCGGTCGTAACGCTTGGCTTCGCGCGTCTCGGCGGAGAAATATTTGACCGTCTCGTAGTTCAGCAGCGAATCGATCGCCTTGGCGTTGGCGTCGGTGTCGCTCTCGTTCATCCGCCGGCGGATGCCGATGCGCCACTCGGTGGCGTAAAATGTGAACCCGACATAGAGCGCCACCGTCAACATGATGACGACGACGTAGCGCCAATCGAAATGGAACAGCAGGACCCAGACGATCAGAACCACCTCGACGATGGTCGGCACGAGCTGCAGAAGGAGCATGCGCACGATGGTCTCGATGGCGTTGCGCCCGCGTTCGAGGACGCGGGTGAGCCCGCCGGTTTTGCGCTCGAGATGGAAGCGCAGCGACAGCAGGTGCATGTGCTCGAAGGTGATGATCGCCAGACGCCGGACCGCGTGCATCGCGACCTTGGCAAAAACGCCGTCGCGCCACTGCGTGAGCAGCCCCATCAAAATGCGCGTGCCGCCATAGGCGAGCGTCAGCGCCACCGGCGCCGCCATCGCCCAGGCGAGCCAATCGTTCGGACCGAGCGGCGCGCTGCCGCGGCCGGCGAGCGCATCGGTCGCCCATTTGAAGGTGAACGGCACCGCGATGGTCGCCAGCTTGGCGGCGAAGATCAGCAAAATCGCGAATACGACCCGGGCCTTGAGGTCGCGGCGCTCCGCCGGCCAGATGTACGGCCACAGATGGAATAATGTCGAGAACAGCGCTCCGCCGCTGGCCGAGACCTCACGCCTGAACTGCTGTGTCGGTCGTTGGAATTCTCTCATTGCCGGTCCGGTTTGGACGAACCGCGGCGGGCCGCCCCTGTTGCGTCATATCGTCGTATCGAGATCGTCATATAGAGACTTTTTCCGACCTCCGCATCGGCGCGCGGCGTGCCTTGCCGCCGCCAAAAGCTTGCGGTTCGATCGAATCGACGCCACATCTAGCGTCGCATCGGTGTGACTCCATGAACAAAATCAAGGCGCTGTGCGTCTATTGCGGATCGAGCCCGGGCACCGACCCGGCGTTCGCCGGAACGGCGCGCGCGTTCGGCAAAATCCTCGCCGAAAACGACATTCGGCTGGTCTATGGCGGCGGCTCGATCGGGCTTATGGGAACGCTCGCCGGCGCCGTGATCACGCATGGCGGCGCGGTGACCGGCGTCATCCCGGAGTTTCTGACCGCGCACGAGCGGCCGCGGCAACTCAAGCAGGAGCTGATCGTCACCCGCGACATGCACGAGCGCAAGCGCACGATGTTCGAGCGCGCCGACGCCTTCGTTGCCTTGCCGGGCGGCCTCGGCACGCTGGAGGAGCTGGTCGAACAGATGACCTGGGCCCAGCTCGGCCGCCACAGAAAGCCGATCCTGGTCGCCAATATCCACGGTTTCTGGGAGCCGCTGCTCGCGCTCCTCGCCCATATGCGCAGTCTCGGCCTGGTGCCGACAGTCGCGCGCGGCGTCGATCTTCTTGTCGCAGACCGCGTCGAGGAGATCCTGCCCAAGCTGCGCGCGGCCGCCCGGACGCTGACCGAGGCGGAGACGACGATGGCGATGCCGGCCGGGCGGATGTGATCCGTCGCTCCGGGGTGCGCCGAAGCCGCGAGCCGGAATGCCGGACCATAGCCCCTCACGCCGGCGCGCCGGACTTCATGAGCTTATAGACGATCGAATCCATCAGCGCCTGGAATGACGCGTCGATGATGTTCGGCGACACGCCGATCGTCGTCCAGTGCTCGCCCCCCTCGTCGGCGCTCTCGATCAAGACCCGCGTCACCGCCTGCGTGCCGGCGTTGAGGATGCGCACCCGATAATCGGTGAGTCTGAGGCCGGTGATGTAGCTCTGGTATTTGCCGAGGTCCTTGCGCAGCGCGAGGTCGAGCGCGTTGACCGGACCGTTGCCTTCGGCCGCCGAGATGAGAAGATCGTCACCCACCCTCACCTTCACCACCGCCATGCTCACGGTGACGCGCTCGCCCTTGGCGTTGATGCGCTGCTCGACGCTCACGTCGAATTTCTCCACGTCGAAATAGCGCGGCACCTCGCCGAGCAGGCGCCGGGCGAGCAGTTCGAAGGAGGCGTCGGCCGCTTCGTAGGCGTAGCCGACCGCCTCGCGTTCCTTGACCTCGTCGAGCAGGCGGGACAGGCGCGGATCGTCCTTGCCGACGGCAAAACCGACGCGGCCGAGCTCGGCGACGAGGTTGGAACGGCCGGATTGGTCGGAGACGAGGAGCTTGCGCCTGTTGCCGACGCGCTCCGGCGCGACATGCTCGTAGGTCGCCGGATCCTTGATGATGGCGGAGGCGTGGATGCCGGCCTTGGTGGCAAAGGCGCTTTCGCCGACATAGGGCGCATGGCGGTCGGCGGCGCGGTTGAGCAGATCGTCAAGCCCGTGCGAAATACGGGCGATGTGGGACAGCGCCGCATCGGAGACGCCGATGTCGAACGTCTCCGCATATCGCATTTTGAATTTCAGCGTCGGGATGATGGAGACCAGATTGGCGTTGCCGCAGCGCTCGCCGAGGCCGTTGAGCGTGCCCTGGATCTGGCGCGCGCCGGCGCGCACGGCGGCGAACGTATTGGCCACCGCCTGCCCGGTGTCGTTGTGGGCGTGAATGCCGACGTGATCGCCGGGAATCTTTTTGCACACGTCGCCGACGATGCGCT
>JASHRY010000331.1 GCA_030037105.1 Xanthobacteraceae bacterium | reverse complement strand
CGCGTCGGTCACGCTCAAGCGTTCTTTTGTTCCGCGATTTGGCGAGTGGAACGCGAACCTCGCGGTGGCGGCCTGCTACGTCGTCATCGTCGTTATCGCCGGGCTTCTGCTCCCCGTAGTCAACGAAGTGCCGGCGGAGTTTCCGGCCGTGGTGCTGTGGAAATTCCGCATCGCCTCCGTGGGGTCGCAATTCATCATGTGGGCGACGCTCGGCCTCTTGTTCGGCGCCTTGACCCGGCGTGCTTCGGCAAGCGGCTGGCGGCGAACATAGTTCAAGCTTGGCGGGTCGCGATGGACCCTGCAGACGGCGCCGCACGATGACCGCGCGTCTCGTTCTCATCTGTCATGCGTCAACCGACGCTGTGCGCCGGTTTGCCTTTCCCGCTGACGAGCCGCTTGAACGCCACGGTCGGACGCGTGCCGTAGCGCTTGCCGGCCATGTCCCGCGCGCGGCCCGATATTGGACAAGTCCGGAGCTGCGGACCCGGCAGACCGCCGACGCGCTCCGTCTCGATGCGACCGCACTGCCGACGCTGCGCGATTGCGATTACGGCGTTTGGACCGGATGCAGCTTTGCGGAGGTCTCGGCGCGAAACCCCGAGGCCGTCTCCAGGTGGTTGGGCGATCCGGCGGCGACGCCGCATGGCGGCGAATCCATATTGAGCCTCATGCGTAGGGTCGCCGACTGGCTCGATGCGGAGAACACCGCAAATTATCAGTCGATCGTCGTCACTCACGCAACGATTATCCGCGCAGCGATAATTCATGCGATCGCGGCCGCGCCGGATTCGTTCTGGCGCATCGATGTCGCGCCGCTGTCGGTGACGCGTTTGAGCGGCAAGGACGGCCGTTGGAACCTCACCTCCGTCGGCTGCACCGTCGAGCGCCTTGTAAAATCAGCGCGAACTATTCTCTAGCTTATAGATAATCAGTTTTGATCTACTTTAATTCTAAACTATATCGATTGACGCCGCCATTGATCGAATGTCTTTTATCTTCGAACGCAAAGGGTTCACGAAAATGTTTCGGAATTTTTTTGCATCGTCGATGGTCAAATCATGCTCGTCGGTCAAGCTTGGATTGGCCGTTTCAACGGCCGCCATCGCTATTGTCTGCGCCGAGAGCGCCGCGGCTGACGACATCATGGCGACGAAGGCTGCGCCGATGTCGTCAAGCGCTTCGTCCACCTATGACTGGACCGGTTTCTATGCGGGCGGCCATCTCGGCGTTGCCTGGGGGAGCTCGAATTGGACGACGCCTAATGGCCCTTCCGGCTCGATCGACCTGTTTCAAACGATCGACACGTTCGACGAGGCGGGAAGCTTCTTTGCCGGACTTCAAGGCGGTTACAACTACATGCTGTCGAATCGCCTGCTCCTCGGCGCCGAGGCCGATGCATCGTTTCCGGCCTGGCCGAATCTCGCCGGAATTTCCATCGGCGGCACCTCGACATTCACGTCGCCGACGTTCGGCGCGGAGAGCTACAGCGAGACAGTCCTCTCTTCCGGCACCGTGCGCGGCCGCATCGGCTATGCGCCCGGCAACTGGCTCTTTTATGCGACCGGCGGCTTTGCCTGGACCTACGATCAATTGACGCTGACGCAACTCGCCAGCGGCGCGACCGCATCGCCCAATTTGTGGCGCCTCGGCTGGGCGGCCGGGGCCGGCATCGAAGCCCCGGTGGCACCGCACTGGACCGCGCGGCTCGAATATCTGTTCACCGACTACGGCGTCAGCAGCGCGACATTTCCCATCGCGGCGCAACGGTTCGATTCCGATTTTTTGCTGCAAGAGCTGCGCGCCGGCTTGGACTATCAATTCGACAACGATGCGGCGCCGGCACCCCTGGTCACCAAGGCGCCGGCCTCGCCGAACTCCGACAACATCAACTTTCACGGCCAGACCACGTTCACCTGGCAAGGCTATCCCGCGTTCCGGTCGCCCTATGAGGGGGCCCAGAGCCTGCCCGGCGGCGGCGAGGGCCGCGAGACCTTCGACGCGACGCTCTACGCCGGCATACGGCCGTGGCAGGGCGCGGAAATATGGGTCAATCCGGAGATCGACCAGGGCTTCGGTTTCGCCGACACGCACGGCGTCGCCGGGTTTCCGAGCGCCGAATCCTACAAGCTCGGAGCGGATTACCCTTACGCGCGCGTGCAGCGCTATTTCATCCGCCAGACCATCGATCTCGGCGGCGACACCCAGAAGGTGGATGCCGACATCAATCAGTTCGCCGGCTCGCAGACCGCCAACCGTCTGGTGCTGACCGTCGGCAAATTCGCCATCGTCGACATATTCGACACCAACAAATATGCCAACAATCCGAAGAGCGATTTCCTCAATTGGTCGGTGATCAATGCCGGCACCTTCGACTATGCCGGCGACGCCTGGGGCTACACCTATGGCGCAGCCGCCGAATGGTACGTAGACCGCTGGACGCTGCGCGGCGGGGTTTTCGACATGTCGGCAACCCCGGCCGGCGGGGCGGACAACGCCCCCGCTTACGGTCTCGACCCGACCTTCCAACAGTTCCAGTTGGTTGGAGAAATCGAGGAACGACACCAACTGTGGGGCCAACCGGGCAAGCTCAAGATCACCGGTTTTCTCATCCGCGGGCGGATGGGGAGTTTCCAAGATGCGCTCGACCTCTCCGCGGCGACGGGCCTGGACGCGAGCGATGCCCTCGCGGCGGTGCGCACCTACCAGAGCCGGCCCGGTGTGAGTCTCAATTTGGAGCAGCAAGTATCGGAAACCGTCGGCGTATTCGCTCGCGCCGGCTGGGCCGATGGCGATGTCGAGCCCTGGGATTTCACCGACATCGACCGCACGGCAGAGGCGGGTGTTTCGATCGCCGGCAAGCAATGGGGCAGGCCGGATGATACGATTGGCGTCGCTGGCGTGGTCAACGGTCTCGCCCCAGCCCACATCGCCTATTTCAATGCCGGAGGGATGGGAATTCTCATCGGCGACGGCGAGTTGCCGCATTACGGTCTCGAAGACATCATCGAAGCCTATTACAGCTACGCTCTGACGTCCTCGACGAAAGTCAGCTTCGACTATCAGTTCATCGCCAACCCCGCCTACAACGCCGACCGCGGACCGGTGAACATTTTTGCCGGCCGCGTCCACTGGCAGTTCTGACATAGACAGGCGATCCTCGCCGCGGCTAAAGCAAGAAGGCGCAAGCTGCGAGCATCGTCAGATTGCGCCCGTATTCGCGTTTGGCGATACGGACCAAGGAAAGGTGTGCCATGGCCGTGGAGCTCGACGGTCCACGGGTCGCGCCGCGATCCGGGAGCGCGCGCCAGCTCGTGGTGTTTCTCCACGGCTACGGCGCCGACGGCAACGATCTCATCGAGATCGGCCGCGCCTGGCAGCAATACTTGCCGCAGGCGGCGTTCGTCTCCCCGCATGCGCCCGAGCCGTGCGGGCAGGCGCCGGGCGGGCGGCAATGGTTCGCGCTCACCTTCCGCGACCCGAACGAACGCTGGCTCGGCGTCAACAAGGCGGCGCCGCTTTTGCAGCGCTTCCTCGATGCCGAGCTCGCGCGCCACAAGCTGCCGCCCGCGGCGCTCGCCCTCGTCGGCTTCAGCCAAGGGACGATGATGGCGTTGCATGTCGGGCTGCGCCGTGCGGCGCCGCCGGCGGCGATCGTCGGCTATTCCGGCCTCCTCGTTCTGCCGCCGGCCGGCACCGTCGAAACGATCGTCGCCGAAATCACATCGCGCCCGCCGGTGCTGCTCTCGCATGGCGATCGGGACGACCTCATTCCACCGCAGGCGCTTTTTCAGGCGACGCAGAGCCTCGCCGCCGTCGGCGTGCCGGTGGAATGGCATCTGTCCGCCGGTATCGGCCACGGCATCGACCCCGAAGGCCTCCGCCACGGCGGCGAATTCCTCGCGCGACGCTTCGGCGTCCGACGCTGACCTCTTAAGCGCCGGGACGGCTTCACAATCCCGTCACGTCTGCTTATAAACTAGCGCCCAACGCCGCCCTGCGGCATTTGGTGTCAAAGTGGGAGCGTCGGACTTGAACGCTCATGTATCGCCATCGGGTTGGCCGGCGCTGGTCCTTAACGCCGATTTCCGGCCGCTGAGCTATTACCCGCTGTCGCTGTGGTCGTGGCAGGACGCGATCAAAGCGGTGTTCCTCGAGCGCGTGAACATTGTCGCCAATTATGACCGTGCCGTGCGCAGCCCGAGCCTGGAAATGAAGCTGCCGAGCGTGGTGTCGCTGAAGACCTTCGTGAAGCCCTCGACGCATCCCGCCTTCACGCGCTTCAACGTGTTCCTGCGCGACCGCTTCGCCTGCCAGTATTGCGGCGCCCGCGATGATTTGACCTTCGACCACCTCGTGCCGCGCTCGCGCGGCGGGCACACGACGTGGAATAACGTCGTCGCCGCCTGCTCGCCCTGCAATCTCAGGAAGGGCAATTTGACGCCGGACGAGTCGAAGATGTGGCCCGCGCAACGGCCGTTCCAGCCGACGGTGCAACACCTGCACCGCAACGGCCGGCTGTTCCCGCCCAATTACCTGCACGAGAGCTGGCTCGATTATCTCTATTGGGATACCGAACTCGATCCGTGAGGATTGGCGGTCCTGTTGGCAGCGGGACATTCGCGCATCGTTGCTGCGGCAAATCCGTTGGCTTGCGCTTGCCTGTCCGTGCGATTGGGGTTGCCCCCGACCCCCTGCGCGCCTAAATGCGCCCATGGCTTTTGCGGCGCAAGACGCCGTCGCCTGACCCGAACAACACGGAGCGCTTGCGGCGATGGGATCGATCGTCCTGCTTGATTTGATGGGCGGCGTAGCGCTGCTGCTGTGGGGCCTACACATGGTCCTGACCGGCGTATTGCGCGCGTTCGGACCCGATCTGCGTCGCTTCCTCGGCAAGGCGCTGGGCAACCGCTTCACCGCCTTCGCGGCCGGGCTCGCCTTGACCGCGCTCATGCAGAGCAGCACCGCGACCGGGCTGATGACCACGTCG
>JASHRY010000330.1 GCA_030037105.1 Xanthobacteraceae bacterium | reverse complement strand
AGCGGCGCGACCAGATGCGGATCATCTCGTGGCGGCCGGACGCGCGCGCGGCATCCGCCTTCTTCAAGAGATAGCCGTCGATGAACGGACCCTTCCAGACCGAACGCGCCATGATCGCTCCCGCCTTCCGTTCTACTTCTTCTTCCGCGCGTGGCGGCTCACCATGATGAACTTGCCCGTGCTCTTGTTCTTGCGGGTCTTTCTGCCCTTGGTCGGCTTGCCCCATGGCGTCACAGGATGGCGACCGCCGCGGGTGCGTCCGCCGAGCGGATGGTCGACCGGGTTCATGGCCTCGCCGCGGACGTGGCCGCGGCGGCCCAGCCAGCGCGTGCGCCCGGCCTTGCCGATCGAAATGTTCATGTTGTCGGGATTCGACACCGCACCGACTGTGGCGATGCAGCGGCCGTGCACCAGCCGTTGCTCGCCGGAATTGAGCCTCAGGATCACGTACTCGCCGTCGCGGCCGACGATCTGCGCGTAGGTGCCGGCCGAGCGCGCGATCTGGCCGCCCTTGCCGATCTTCAGCTCGATATTGTGCACGATGGTGCCGACCGGAATGCCGGCGAGCGGCATGGCGTTGCCGGGCTTCACGTCGACATGCTCGCCGGCGATGACGGTGTCGCCGACATTGAGCCGCTGCGGCGCCAGGATGTAGGCGAGCTCGCCGTCCTCGTATTTGATCAGCGCGACGAAACCGGTGCGATTTGGATCGTATTCGAGCCGTTCGACCTTGGCCGGCACGTCGAACTTGCGCCGCTTGAAGTCGATCCTGCGGTACGCCCGCTTGTGGCCGCCGCCGCGATAGCGGACGGTGATGGAGCCGCTGTTGTTGCGGCCGCCGCTCGAATTGCGACCCTCGGTCAGCGCCTTCACCGGCTTACCGGCATAAAGGCCGGAGCGGTCGACGAGCACGAGCTGGCGCTGGCCGGGCGTGACCGGATTGTAGGTCTTGAGTGCCATCCGCCGCTCCTCAAAGCCCCGTGGTCACGTCGATCTTCTGGCCCTCTTCGAGGGTCACGATCGCGCGCTTGGTTTCCGATTGCAGCCCGTAACGGCCGCGGAACGCCTTCCATTTGCCGCGACGGCGCAGCGTGTTCACGCTCTTGACCTTGACGTCGAACAGCTTCTCGACCGCTTCCTTGATCTGCGGCTTGGTCGCCGCGAGCGCGACCTTGAAGACGACCTTGCCGTGCTCGGAGGCGTTGGTCGCCTTCTCGGTGATCACCGGCGCGAGAATCACGTCGTAGTGGCGCGGATCTTTGCTGCTCATTTGAAGCGCGCCTCCAGCGCATCGACGGCGGCCCGGGTGAGCACCAGCTTGTGCCGCCGCAGCACGTCGTAGACGTTGATCCCGGCGACCGGCAGCACGTCGATATTCGGAATATTGCGCGCGGCGGCGCGCACGTCCGCCGCCACCTCGGCGCCGTCGACGATGAGCGCATTGGCGAGGCCGAGCTTCTCCAACCGGCCGCGCAACACCTTGGTCTTCGCCTCCTTCACGCTCAGCGCCTCGATGACGATGATGCCGTCGTCCTTGGCCTTGGCCGAAAGCGCGTGCTTGAGCGCGAGCGCGCGCACTTTCTTCGGCAGGCCGATGGCGTGGCTGCGCGTGTGCGGTCCGAAGGCGCGGCCGCCACCGCGGAACAGATTGACGCGCGCCGAGCCGTGGCGGGCGTTGCCGGTGCCTTTCTGCCGGTACATTTTCTTGCCGGTGCGGGCGATGTCGGCCCGGTTCTTCACCTCATGGGTGCCGCGCCGGCGCTTGGCCAGTTGCCACACGACGCAGCGATGAATGATGTCGGCGCGCGGCTCGAGCCCGAAAATGGCGTCGGACACGGTGACCGAGCCGGCCTTCTTGCCGTCGAGCGTCGTGACCTTCAGCTCCATGTCACGCGCCCTCCTTCGCTGCAGAAGCGGGCGCGGGCGGCGCGGCGGACGCGGCGGCCTCGGCAAGCTTGAACTTGCCGGGCTTCGGCGCGCCCTCCGGCAGCTTCTTCTTCACCGCGTCGCGCACCGTGATCCAGCCGCCCTTGACGCCGGGCACCGCGCCTTCGACCAGGATGAGGCCGCGCGACGCGTCCGTTTGCCTCACTTTGAGGTTGAGCGTGGTCACCCGATCGACCCCCAGGTGGCCAGCCATCTTCTTGTTCTTGAAGGTCTTTCCCGGATCCTGGCGGCCGCCGGTCGAGCCGTGCGAGCGGTGCGAGATGGACACGCCGTGGCTCGCGCGCAATCCGGCGAAATTCCAGCGTTTCATCGGGCCGGCAAAGCCCTTGCCGGTCGATATGCCGGTGACGTCGACGTATTGGCCGACCACGAAGTGGTCGGCGGTGATCTCGGCGCCGACCGGGATCAGGGCATCGTCATCGACGCGGAATTCGGCGAGCTTGCGCTTGGGCTCGACCTTGGCGACGGCGAAATGGCCGCGGTCGGCCTTGGTCGTGCGCTGCACCTTGCGCGCGCCGGCGCCGAGCTGCAGCGCCACGTAGCCGTTTTTCTCCCTGGTGCGATGGGCCACCACCTGGCAATTGGCGAGGCGCAGCACCGTCACCGGCACGTGCTCGCCGGTCGCGGAGAACAGCCGCATCATCCC
>JASHRY010000329.1 GCA_030037105.1 Xanthobacteraceae bacterium | reverse complement strand
GGCGCGATACTGGCACATCACGTTCTTGTTCTGAAAGACGACGCGGGCGCGGGCGCGGTAGTTGGCGCAGGCGTATGGGCCGCCGACCAGGCTGACGATCTGGTTCGCCTCGATGCCGCTGGTCCGCGGATAGACCGAATAGGGCCCGATGCCGGTGAGGTCGTCGATCTCGAAGGCGGTTATGGTGCCGTCGCGTTTCACGCCGATCTTGGCCTTGACGCGATGATCGCGGGCATGGATGTCGGTGATGAAGCTCTCGAAGCGGTCGGCGACGAATTTGACCGGCCGCTTGAGGAGTTTCGCCAACGCGGCCGTGGCCATCTCGTCGGCATAGATGTGCACCTTGATGCCGAACGAGCCGCCGACGTCCTTGGTGAGCAC
The DNA here is from genome assembly GCA_030037105.1 of Xanthobacteraceae bacterium. The sequence continues at coordinate 2,199 of JASHRY010000329.1, read as the reverse complement.
GCGCACCTGATGCTCTTCGAGACCGAGATGCTTGGCGAACAGGCCCTGCGTCATGTGCGGCGCCTGCGTGCCTTGATAGACGGTGAGGCGCTGCTCGCCCGGATTCCAGTCGGCGAGGACGGCACGCGGCTCGTTGGTGACGCCGGTATGGCGGCCGAAGAGAAGCGTCGTCTCGACGATCGCGTCGGCCGCGGCAAAGCCGTTGTCGGGATCGCCGGCGAGCAGCTTGCGCTCGAAGGTCAGATTGTCGCCGAGCGCGGGATGGATGACCGGCGTTGCCGGATCGAGCGCGGTTTCCGCGTCGGTGACGGCGGCAAGCGGCTCGTACTCGACTTGCACGAGCGCGCAGGCGTCTTCGGCTTCGGCGCGCGTCTTGGCGACAACGGCGCACACCGCCTCGCCCTGCCAGCAGGCGCGCTCCACCGCGATGGCGTGCTGCGGCGCCGACTTGATGCCCTTGAGATGCGTGAGCACGCCGACCCACGGCGTGATCACCTCGGCAAGCTCGGCTCCGGTGACGACCGCCACCACGCCGGGCGCCTTCTTCGCCGCGGCGGTCGCGATTCCCACAATCCGCGCATGCGCATGCGGCGAGCGCAGAAAGGCGACGTGCACCATGCGCGGCAGGGTGACGTCGCTGACATACTGGCCGCGGCCCTGGGTGAGCCGCGCCAGATTCGGCCGCGGCACCGAGCGGCCGATATAGGAATTCGGCCGATCGAGGGCGGACAGGGCGGACGGTTGGTCGGCAGCGATTCTCATGGCCCGGTCTTCTTACTCTCCACCTCCTTGCGGGGGCGAGGAGGAGGCAACGCCCGCGCGCGCCTGCGCCACCGCCTCGATCGCATCGACGATCGCCTGATAGCCGGTGCAGCGGCAGTAATTGCCGGACAAATGCCCGCGAATCTGCTCGCGGCTGGGCACGTCGCCGCGGGCCAGGAGGTCATGCGCGCTGATCAGCATGCCCGGCGTGCAATAGCCGCATTGCAGTGCATTGCGCCGCTGGAACGCAAGCTGCAGGTCGGCGATCGCGCCGGAATCCGACAAGCCCTCGATGGTCTCGACCCGCGCGCCGTCACATTGCACGGCGAGCACGAGGCAGCCGCGCACGACTTCGCCGTCGAGCCGCACCGAGCAAGCGCCGCAGACACCGTGCTCGCAGCCGACATGGGTGCCGGTGAGGGAAAGATCGTCGCGCAGAAAATCGACCAGCGTCTTGCGCGCTTCAACGCGCGCGGCAACATGCTCGCCGTTTACCAGCATGCCGATGTCGAGATAACGCGCGGTCATGGCGCCCCGGCGGCCGCTCTTGGCCGGCGCCTTGATAACATCGCCCGTCCCTTCTGTCATTGCGGCGCGGCGGCAAGGCGCTGCGCGCGGCCCGGAAAGACGGCGCGCCGCGCTCTCCCCGCGCGGATTTGCCGGAGCACGATCTTTTCGGAAACAGGTTCCCACTCTTTCCGGATCATGCTCTAAAACCCGCCGCCGGCGGCGGCAGGCGCCGCCAGGACGCCGGCAGAGAAAATGAGGACTTAAGCCGTGCCCGATACCTTGCGCGATCTCATCGAGGAACTGGCGTTCGCCAACCGCATCCTCGCCCATGAAGGCGTGCTCGACGCCTTCGGCCATGTCAGCGTGCGCCATCCGGGCGATCCCAGCCGCTATCTGCTCGCGCGCTCGCGCTCGCCGCTCCTGGTCGAGCCCGCCGACATCCTCGAATACACGCTCGATTCCGAGCCGGTGCGACCAGCCACGGTGCGGCTCTATGCTGAGCGCGTCATTCACGGCTGTATCTATGAGGCGCGCAGCGACGTCATCGCCGTCTGCCATCATCACGCCGCGGCGGTGCTGCCGTTCTGTGTCGCCGGAAAACCGATCGTGCCGGTCTTCCATGTCGGCGCGACGATCGGCGCGGAGATTCCGTTCTGGGACCAGCACGACGAATTCGACGACACCGACCTCCTGGTGGTGAAGCCGGAGGAGGGCCGTTCGCTCGCCCGCGCGCTCGGGCAACATTCCGTGGTGTTGATGAAGCGGCATGGCGCCACCGTGGTCGGCGGCGGCTTAAAGGAGCTCGTCTCGCGCTCGATCTTCCTTTGCCAGAACGCCGAGTATCAGCTGCGCGCGCACCTTCTCGGCGCGCCTACGCCTTTGCATCCGGGCGAAATCACGCTCGCGGGCGCGCTCAATCTGAAGCCC
>JASHRY010000328.1 GCA_030037105.1 Xanthobacteraceae bacterium | reverse complement strand
CGAAAGCGTGCGGCGGCTTTTTGGGCCGGCAGATGGAAAAGCCGCGCGTGTAGTTCGAGGTTCTAGCGGACGGTAAGTTCGGCATAGAGCGAGAACGATTGCGACATGTATCCAACGCGCCGGCGCGAATTGATGTCGCGGGCGTCCAGCGCCCGGCCGAACAAAAGAGCCTCGCCTTCGCTCGGTGCCAGCAAGCCAGTCAGCATTTTCATCGTCGTGGTCTTGCCGCATCCGTTTGAGCCGACAAAGCCGAAAATCTCGCCGCGCTCGATGGTGAAATTCACGTGATCGACGGCGGTGAACTCGCCAAAGCGGCGGGTAAGGTCGCGCGCAATGATGACCGGCTCGGCGTTTACAGTGCGGTTCGCCGGTATCTCCAGCCTTTTGCGTCCGGCCCGGAGTTCCTCCGGGAGCAGCGCGATGAACGCTTCCTCGACGGTAGGCGTTTGCGTCCTCGCCTTGAGTTCGAGCGGAGAGCCGATCGCGAGAATTCGTCCGTCGTTCATGGCAACGAGCGAATCGAACCGCTCGGCTTCTTCCATGTAGGCGGTTGCGATCACGATGCTCATGCCGGCGCGACGGCGGCGCATGCGTGCGATCAGCTCCCAGAACTGCCGCCGCGACAGCGGGTCGACTCCGGTCGTAGGCTCGTCCAGGATCAACAGGTCGGGATCGTGAATGAGCGAGCAGCACAGCCCGAGTTTCTGCCGCATGCCGCCCGAGAGTTTCTTGGCCGGGCGATCGGCAAAGGGTGCAAGCCCCGTGCTCTGCAAAAGCTCGGCAATCCGCCATGCCCGTTCGGAGCGCGGCTGGCCGAACATGCGACCGAAGAACTCGATGTTCTCGCAGATGCTGAGATCCGGATAAAGGTTCTTGCCCAGCCCTTGCGGCATATAGGCAATGCGCGGGCAAACCGCTGCGCGGTGCGCGGCATCTCTCATGTCGCCGTCGAGCACGAAGACGTCGCCCGATTGTATCTGCCGCGCTCCGGCGATCATGCTTAGAAACGTCGACTTGCCGACGCCGTCGGGACCGATCAGTCCGACCATGCAGCCGGACGGCAACATAACCGTGATCGCGTCGAGCGCTGTCGTGCGGCCGTAACGCTGCGTGATGTTTTGCAGGCGCGCGACCGGCGCGGTCGGCCTGCTCATTGCACGACGACCCCCCGCAGCCATTCGGGCCACTTCGCGGTGCGATCGGTCAGCACGTAAGCAACGCCGGGCAACCCGCTGCTTACGGCGTCGGTCCGCGCCCGCAACCAATCGGCGTTGATGCGCACTCGGACACGGAACATCAGTTTGTCGCGCTCGCTTTGCGTCTCGACGGTTTTCGGCGTGAACTGAGCCTGCGTGGCGATGAACGAGACTTTGGCGGGGATTGCGACGTTCGGATAGGCGTCAGCCACGATGCGGGCGTCGGCCCCGTATTTCACCTTTCCCGCCGCGGCAGTCGGCAAGTAAATGTCCATGTAGACATAGGAGGTGTCGAGCATCGCGAAGACATGGCCGCCAGCCGGAAGCACCTCGCCGACATTGGCGACCCGGTACTGGATGCGGCCGTCGACCGGCGCCACGAGCGTGTCGTCGTTGATTTCGACGTTGTAGAGCTCAACGTCATGGGTCGCCGCTTCCAGCGCATGCTGAGATTCCGTCACCCGCTGCGTCGCCGCGTCCAATGCGGCATGAGCGCTGTCGAGTTGTTGTTGGCGCTCATCCAGGACTTCCTTGGTTTGGAATCCCTTCTGCACGAGATAGGTGGCGCGGTCGTATTCCTGCTGCGCCAATAGCGACTGGGCTTTCTGCTGCGCCACGTTGGCGTTGGCTTCATCGACGGCGCGGCGCGCCTGCCGGACCTGGGCTTCCGATTTTTTCAACGAGGCGGCGAGGTCCCTGGTGTCCATGCGCGCGACAACCTGGCCGGCTTTGACCAGGTCGCCTTCATCGGCCAGTATCTCGGCGATGCGGGCGGCGTATTTGGTGTCGATGTTGATCTCGTCCGCTTCGAGCCGGCCGTTGCCGAAAACGATGCCGGGCGGCAGCGGCGGGTGGAGCCGCTGCCACCAATAATACGCACCACCGGCGCCGCCGGCCAAAACGACGAGCGCAAGCGCGATGCGAAGCCACCAGCGGCGCCGACGCCCGCGCTCGGGCGTCGGCAAGGCCGGCAAATGAGTGCTGTGTTGTGCCGGAACCGGAGGGTGCGGCGGCTGCGGCTGCGGTTCGCCGTGTTCGATCGCCGGCCATGGCGGATGGTCGATGTCGTCGGTTTTGTTCATTTCACGCTCAAGTCTGTCAACCTCGGGATTCGGCCGCGGCGCCGCGCCCCCGATGCGCCTTCGCTCATAGCCGGCCGCAAGGTTAGATCGCGCCCGGTCGCTGAAAAATTGAGGAATTGGCCTTAAGGGGATTTACTGTGGCGTGACGGTTCTGCGCTCTCACGCCCGTCCGGTCCGAGGAATCCAGTCGGCGCCGACTTTGGCATACGAACGCTTGACCGCGGCCCAGGCGATCCGATGCGCGGCTTCTTCCTGCCGGACATC
>JASHRY010000327.1 GCA_030037105.1 Xanthobacteraceae bacterium | reverse complement strand
AACGCTGACCTTGTAGGTCGCCGCAACCTCGCGGCAGCTTTCGCCCGCCGCCACCGCCGCAACAACACGTTCGCGAAGATCAAGTGAATAGGGTCGAGCCATCGATGCTGGCCTCCTCCCCAGCCAGCATCTTGAATCAGAACCAACCTGATTCGGGAATCCCAAATCGATTCAGGCTCAATGAAAAAGACTCTAGGGGGAGGGAAAATCAGGGGGAGGGAAAACCGGTTCAATGGGAAGGAAAAGCGGTTCGTTTTCTCCCTTCTTCCTCCCCCTGAAAGGGGAGGATCGGCACCCGTCGCGCGAGCGCGACGGGGACCCCGCTTGCGGGAGAGGGGCTGACCGCGAGGCTCAGACTCGCGGAAAACCCCATCATCCGCCATCCTCGCTTGCGCTCGGATGGCGATCTCTCCCGCACATGGGGAGAGGTGAAACCATAATTTCTCCACCTCTCGGCAACAGGCGGTCAGCCGCCGTTCTCCCCGCCCTCCTCCGAGAGCCGCTCCACCGAGGCGACGCGCTCGCCTGCGGCGGTGGAGAACACGATGACGCCTTGCGTCGAGCGGCCGGCGATGCGGATGCCGTCGACCGGGCAGCGGATCAACTGGCCGCCGTCGGTGACCAGCATGATCTGGTCGGTCTCCTCGACCGGGAACGACGCCACCAGGCGCCCGTTCCTCTCGGTCACCGCCATGGCGAGGATGCCTTTGCCGCCGCGGTTGGCGGTGCGGTATTCGTAGGACGACGTGCGCTTGCCGAAGCCTTTCTCGGAGATGGTGAGCACGAACTGCTCGGCGGCCGACATCTCGACGTAGCGCTGCTCACCGAGCTCGATGGCGCCGTTGCCTTCCTCGCCGTCGGCGCCGTTTTCCTCCGCCTCCCCGTTGCCGCTGCGCCGCACCGCGTTGGCGCGCTTGAGATAGGCGATGCGCTCATCCGTCGTCGCCTCGACGTGACGCAGGATCGACAGCGAAATGAGCCGGTCGCCGTCGGCGAGGTTGATGCCGCGCACGCCCATGGAGGTGCGGCCCTGGAACACGCGCACGTCGCCGACGGCGAAGCGGATGCACTGGCCGGCAGCGGAGGTGAGCAGTACGTCGTCCGCCTCGGTGCAGATTTGCACGTCGACGATGGCGTCGCCCTCGTCGAGCTTCATGGCGATGATTCCCGAGCGCCGCACATCGACGAAATCCGACAGCTTGTTCCTGCGCACCGTGCCGCGCGTGGTCGCGAACATCACATCGAGCCTCACCCAGCTCGACTCGTCCTCGGGCAGCGGCATGATGGTGGTGATGACCTCGCCCTGCTCGAGCGGCAGGATGTTGATCAAGGCCTTGCCGCGCGCCTGCGGCGCCGCTTGCGGCAGCCGCCACACTTTCTCTTTGTAGACTTTTCCGCGCGAGGAGAAAAACAAGACCGGGCTGTGCGTGGAGGCGACGAACAGGCGGGTGACGAAGTCCTCCTCGCGCGTCTGCATGCCGGCGCGGCCCTTGCCGCCGCGGCGCTGCGCGCGATAGGTCGACAGCGGCACGCGCTTGACGTAGCCCGCGTGCGAGACCGTGACCACCATGTCCTCGCGTTGGATCAGGTCCTCGTCCTCCATCTCGCCTTCCTGGTCGAGGATCACGGTCTGGCGCGGCATGGCGAAGTCGCGCTTGATCGCGGCCAGCTCCTCCTTGACGATCGCCTGGATGCGGGCGCGCGAGCGCAGGATGTCGAGATCGTCGGCGATCTCGGCGGCGAGCTTGTCGAGTTCGGTCTTGATCTCGTCGCGGCCGAGCGCGGTCAGCCGCTGCAGCCGCAAATCGAGGATGGCTTTGGCCTGCTCGGCGGAAAGCCGCGTGGTGCCCTGCTCCGACACGCCGTGGCGCGGATCGTCGATAAGCGTGACCATGGCGGCGACGTCGCGCGCCGGCCAGTCGCGTTGCATCAGCTCCTCGCGCGCCGCATTGGCGTCCCTGGCGGCGCGGATGAGCTTTATCGCTTCGTCGATATTGGCGACGGCAATGGCAAGACCGACCAGGACATGGGCGCGATCGCGCGCCTTGCCGAGCAGATACTTGGTGCGGCGATAGACCACCTCCTCGCGGAAGGCGTTGAACGAGGCGATGAGGTCCTTGAGGTTCATCAGCCGCGGCCGGCCGCCGTCGAGCGCCACCATGTTGGCACCGAACGTGGATTGCAGCGCGGTGAAGCGGTAAAGTTGATTGAGCACCACGTCGGGCACGGCGTCGCGCCGTAATTCGATCACCACGCGGTAGCCTTCGCGGTCGGACTCGTCGCGCAGCGCGGCGATGCCCTCGATCTTCTTCTCGCGCACCAATTCGCCGATGCGCTCGACCATATGCGCCTTGTTCACCTGGTAGGGAATCTCGGAGACGACGATCGCCTCGCGCTCCCCGCGCAGCGTCTCGAATGCGACCTTGCCACGCATGATGATCGAGCCGCGGCCGAGATGATAAGCGGCGCGGATGCCTTGGCGGCCCAAAATGGCGCCGCCGGTTGGGAAATCGGGCCCCGGCACGATGGCGATCAAATCGTCGATCGAGAGCCCGGGATCGTCGATCAGCGCCACGCAGGCATCGATCACCTCGCCGAGATTGTGCGGCGGGATGTTGGTCGCCATGCCGACGGCGATGCCGCCGGCGCCGTTGACCAGGAGATTGGGGAACCGCGCCGGCAGTACCGCCGGCTCGCGCTCGGAACTGTCGTAATTGGGCTGGAAATCGACGGTGTCCTTGTCGAGGTCGTCGACCAGAGCGCTGGCCACGCGTTCGAGGCGCACCTCGGTGTAGCGCATGGCCGCCGGCGCATCGCCGTCGACCGAGCCGAAATTGCCCTGCCCGTCGATCAGCGGCAGGCGCATGGAAAAATCCTGCGCCATGCGTACCAGCGCGTCGTAGACCGCCTGGTCGCCGTGCGGATGATATTTGCCGATCACGTCGCCGACCACGCGGGCGGATTTACGGTACGGCTTATTCCATTCGTAGCCGTTCTCATGCATCGAGTAGAGGATGCGCCGATGCACCGGCTTGAGCCCGTCGCGCGCGTCCGGCAGCGCGCGGGCCACGATCACGCTCATGGCGTAATCGAGGTAGCTCTTCTTCATCTCCTCCGTGATCGAGACGGGGCGAATATCGGAGGGACCGGAATCGTCCGGCTGCTGGCCGTTGTCGTCGGTCACGGGAACCTGCGCTGTGGAGCGTCTTTGCTTAACTGATTCAAACCCGGCGCGCCACCCCCGTAACGCGCCGGCGCCGAGCTATTTTCATATGGGTATTCAGTAGCTTATGGTCAAGCCGCGGCAGCTTCACGTCGGCCGCGCGCCGGCGCGGGCGAGCGCCGCGCGGAACGTTCGCCCGCGGGGCATTTCACATGCCGGAGACGGCGGGTTTGAATTGCCGCACTGCTGATTTCCGGCTATATAACCGGAGAACCTCCTGCTCCGAGCAACCAAGCATGGCCAGCAAGTCGCAGCGAAAGGCCGCCAACGCCCATCGTCGCCGCGTTGCGGCACGCGGCTTGGTACGCGTCGAGGTCCAGGCGCTGAAAAAGGACGCCGGTCTTATCCGCGGGCTGGCCATGACACTGCGCGACACGCCGGAAAAGGCCGTAGCGCTCCGATCGACGCTGGCGAAAGCCTTGATCGATCCTGAGGTCGCCACCGCCTTCGACATATTCGGTTCCACGCTTCCCGATGAG
>JASHRY010000326.1 GCA_030037105.1 Xanthobacteraceae bacterium | reverse complement strand
CCGAAGCCGTCCGGCAGCACCTCGACGACGCCCTCGCCGACAATGTCGGTTTCGCGCGCGGAGAGTTGCTTGAGGATGCCGAACATCAGCTCCTGCTTGCGCATGGTCGAGGCGTTCTCGACCTCGAGCTCCTCCGCGAAGGAGACGAGCTCCGCCGGAGTCTTTATCTTGAGTTCCTGGAGTTTCATTTCCCGCATGCAGAATGTCCTGTGGAAATGGGCCAGCGGCGGGGTTGGATCGCAGCGACGCCGGCAGAAAGGATGTCGTAGGTCTTGGGCTGGCAAGGCGCAGAGGGCCCGGGCCCGATGCTTCAGCCGGCTCCAATCCACTGGAGCCAGAACTCAAATGCATCCGCCTACGTTCGGTGGGGTGACCCGAAGATAAGAAAAGACCGCACTTCAGGCAAGTGCCGCGATCGACTTTGCCCGATAACGCCGGCGGGTCAGAACGGTTTCAACACCACGAGAAGGACGATTGCGATCATCAGGACTGTTGGTACTTCATTGATAATTCTGTAGAATTTTTGCGAATGCCGGTTCTGGTCGGCGGCGAAGGCCTTCATCCAACGGGCAAACAGGCCGTGCACCGCCGAAAGCGCGAGGACGAGGGCGAACTTCGCCTCCAGCCAGCCCGAGGCGAACCATCCGTAACGGGGATCGGGTCCGAGCCAGGCGAGGGCGAGCCCGAGAACCCAGGCCGCGATCATCGCCGGATTGATGATCGCGCGCAGCAGCCGGCGCTCCATCACCTTGAAGGTTTCCGACTGGACCGAGCCCTTTTCAGCGGCACAATGATAAACGAACAGCCGCGGCAGGTAGAGCATTCCCGCCATCCAGGCGATCACCGCGATGATGTGAAACGCCTTGATCCATCCGTACATGCCGCGGCCCTCGTCCTTGCCTTCCGCGATTCCCAAGCCTTTCAACGGCGCGCCGGCCCGCGGCGCACCCGCGAGATCAGCCGCTCGACATGGGCGATCGGCGTATCCGGTAGCACGCCGTGGCCGAGATTGAAGATGAACGGCCCCTGCCCGAACGCGTCGAGAATGGCGTCGATCGAGCGATCGAGCGCCGCGCCGCCGCCGACAAGCGCCAAGGGATCGAGATTACCTTGGATCGGACGCCGCTTCTGGATGCGCTCGCGCGCGAAGGCAAGCTCGACGTTCGAGTCGAGGCCGACGGCATCGATCGCAACGGCCTCGATATAGTTTTCGAGCCGGGTGGCGGCGCCGCGGGGAAAGCCGATGATTTTCGCTCCCGGAATCTGCTTGCGCACCGCTGCGATCATGCGGGCGCACGGCTCGATGCACCATTGGCGGAATTCATCGGCGGGCAGAATTCCGGCCCAGGTATCGAAAATCTGCGCGGCGTCGATGCCGGCCGCAAACTGCCGGGTCAAATAGTCGGTCGAAGCCTCGACCAGCACGTCGATGAGCCGCGCAAACGCTTGCGGATGCCGATAGGCAAACAGCCGCGCCGGAAGTTGATCAACCGTGCCGCATCCCGCGATCATATACGTCGCCACGGTCCATGGCGCGCCGCAGAAACCTAACAGCGCCACTGGCGGCGGCAAATCCTGCTTGACCCGCCCGATTGCCTCGTAGACCGGCTCAAGCCGCGCATGGTCGATCTCCCGCCGCAATATTTTCAACGCCGAAGGGCTTTCGAGCGCGTCGAGCTTCGGCCCCTCTCCGTCCTCAAACGTCACCCTTTGGCCGAGCGCATGCGGCACGACCAAAATATCCGAGAAAAGGATCGCGGCATCGAAGGCAAAGCGACGGATCGGCTGTAATGTGACCTCGGCCGCACGCCTTGCATCGAAGCAAAGATCGAGGAAGCTTCCGACCTCCGCCCGGATCTTCCGGTATTCCGGAAGATATCTGCCGGCTTGGCGCATGAGCCAGATCGGCGGAACGGCGGCGTACATGCCGCTTAAGACTTGAAGAAGAGGCTTGACCGCAGGTTTCCCCGTCATGCTTCCATCCTAACTTAAATAGAATCTATGAGAGTCTGTTGTAGTTCTTGAACGGTTGATTGGACTCATATCTCTGCATGCACATATCATCCACGGCTTGCTCACATATCCCCATTGCATGTCCATGATTGACGTCGCGGCGAATGCGGCCTTCCACGCCCGTTTGCGAGTATGCGTGCCGCTCCTATCCACATTTCACCGGTGTGCGGCATATGGATCGCTTCCGTAAAGGAGATTGCGGGGATGTGGACGGTTTTGCTTTCACTCCCCCTATTATGCTTGCGCCCCGGCGCCGGCCGTGGCCTTCTCCCCAGGGATCGACAGGTTGCTCAATCCTTCTCATGACGAATCCGGCTGGCTATTTCCATCTGCATCTGATCTCCGATTCGACCGGAGAGACCTTGATTACGGTCGCTCGTGCCGCCGCGGCGCAATATACGAAGGTCATGCCGGTCGAGCATGTGCATCCGCTCGTGCGGACGCAAAAACAACTCGACCGGGTGCTATCGGAAATCGAGGGATCGCCCGGTATCGTCCTCTATACGCTGCTTGAGGAGGACCTCGTCGGCAGGCTGGAGAGCAAGTGCCGCGAACTCGGCCTGCCGTGTCTGTCGATCCTGGGGCCGGTCCTGCACCTGTTCCATGCCTATCTCGGCGCCGAATCGACGCACAAGGTCGGCGCGCAGCATACTCTCAATGCCGAATATTTCCGCCGCATCGATGCGCTGAATTACACCATGATGCACGATGACGGCCAGCTGACCGACGATTTGGAAGAGGCCGACGTCCTGCTCATCGGCGTATCGCGGACCTCGAAGACGCCGACATCGATCTACCTTGCCAATCGCGGGGTGAAGACGGCGAATGTGCCGCTGGTGCCGGGCGTGCCGTTATCGCCCGCGGTCGAGCGGCTCGCGCATCCGCTGATTGTCGGGCTGTTCGCGACGCCCGAGCGTATCGTGCAGATTCGGCAGAACCGGCTCCTTAGCCTTAGGGCTCACCGCGACGACGACAAATACATCGACCGCAAGGCGGTCGCGGAGGAGATTGCCGCCTCGCGCCGGCTCTGCGCCGGCCACAATTGGCCCGTGATCGACGTGACCCGGCGTTCGATCGAGGAAACCGCGGCGGCGGTGCTCGCTCTCCTCGGCGAACGCCGCCGGCACCTGGCGTCATGAGCGATGCCATTGTGGCTTGCCGCAAAACCGCTCGTGCTCGCCTCGCGGAGCGCCGTGCGCCGGACGCTGCTCGAGGCGGCTTGTGTTCCGGTCGAGGTGCGTCCGGCCGACGTCGATGAGCGCGGCCTGGAAGCGGACGCGGCGGTGGTGCAAGAGCCGGCCGCAATCGCTCGACTGCTGGCGCGCGAGAAGGCCCTGTTCGTGGCGCGATTGAATCCCGGCCGGCTCATTCTCGGCGCCGATCAGACCTTGGCGCTCGAAGGCAAGCGCTTCGCCAAGCCGGTCGATCGCGCCGATGCCGGTCGACAACTCCGCGCCCTTCGCGGCCGCACTCATGAACTTTACTCGGCGATAGCGTTCATAGAGGACTCAGCGGTACTGTTCGAAGAGGTCGCCCCGGCGCGGCTGACGATGCGCCGGTTCTCCGATCGTTTCCTCGACCTTTACCTCGACGCGGCCGGCAGCGCCGCGCTTGCAAGCATCGCCGCCTACCAGATCGAAGGCCCGGGCATTCAATTGTTCGAGCGGGTGGAGGGCGAATATTTCGCCATCCTCG
>JASHRY010000325.1 GCA_030037105.1 Xanthobacteraceae bacterium | reverse complement strand
TGAGCCCCGCGCGGGCACCTTCTAGACCAGAATCGCCGTCGAGGGAAGGCCGCGCCGCTTCAGGACGTGAGCGCCGATTCCGCCGGCCACGCGAAAAACGTCATGCGCGCCCGGCTGTGGCTGGTCTCAAGGCCCGCGCGCACGCCAGGCGCTGCTTCGCACAGCAGGAGTTCCCCTGCGGTGGCGGCGGCGATGTCGGCGTGCGGCGCCTCGCCCGAGCCGTAATCGAGCACGCGCCCGCGCGCGCGTACGAGCGCGGCGATGGCTTGCGCGATCAGCCGATAATGCACGTCCTTGTGACGGCTGTTCACGTAAATGGAATGTGGGCTGTCTTGGGGATCGTCCCATCATCGGCAAAGGCATGGGTAATCGGGGCGTACGTTTGGCCGCGGTCGGCATGAGTTGATCGTCCCGCCACAAGACTGCCCGTCCGTTTTACCCGATATCGGGTTGAAATTGTCGAACCCCAGGTCGTCTTCCTATTTCGCCCGTTTGAACTGGCGCATCGATTCGGCGAAGCGGGCGAACAGAGCATGGCTGTCGCGCGGCCCGGGCGACGCCTCGGGATGGAACTGGACCGAGAACACCGGCCGGTCGGCGAGCGCGAGTCCGCAATTGGAGCCGTCGAACAGCGAGACGTGGGTTTCCACTGCATTCGTCGGCAGGCTCGAGCGATCGACGGCGAAGCCGTGATTCATCGACGTGATCTCGACTTTGCCGGTTTTGATCTCCTTTACCGGATGGTTGGCGCCATGGTGACCCTGGTGCATTTTCACCGTTTTCCCGCCGACCGCGAGCGCCAGCATCTGGTGGCCGAGGCAGATGCCGAAGGTCGGCAGCTTATCGATCAGGGTGCGGATCACCGGCACGGCGTATGTGCCGGTGGCGGCCGGATCGCCGGGGCCGTTGGAGAGAAAGATGCCGTCGGGCTTGAGCGCCAGAATGTCGGCGGCCGAGGTCTGCGCCGGCACCACCGTCACCCGGCATCCGTTGCCGGCAAGTTGGCGCAGGATGTTGCGCTTGATCCCGTAATCGACGGCGACGACGTGGAGCTTCGGCTCCTGCAGCTCGCCGTAACCCTCGCCCCACACCCACGGCGTCTCATGCCAGGTGAAACGCTGGCCGGTCGTCACCATGGGCACGAGATCCATGCCGAGAAGCCCTGGCCAGTCACGCGCCTGCTTCTTGAGCGCGGCGAGATCGAAGCGGCCGGACGGTTCGTGCGCGATCACCGCGTTGGGCATGCCCTTCTCGCGAATGAGCGCGGTGAGAGCGCGGGTGTCGAGGCCGGCGAGTCCGATAACGCCACGGCTTTTGAGCCATTGATCGAGATGCCGAGTGGCGCGGTAGTTCGACGGCTGCGTGATTGCGGCATGCAGCACGATGCCGCGTGCGCCGGGCGTCGCCGCGAGGTTGACGGTCTCGATGTCGTCCTCGTTGGTGCCGACATTGCCGATATGCGGGAAGGTGAAGGTGATGATCTGGCCGGCATAGGAGGGATCGGTGAGGATCTCCTCATAGCCGGTCATCGCCGTGTTGAAGCAGACCTCGCCGACGGCTTGGCCGGTCGCGCCGAAGCCGAATCCTTCGAGCACGGTGCCGTCGGCGAGGACGAGCAGCGCCGTCGGCTCGGGGTCGTCCCAGAACTGTCGAGTCTGCGGTTGTGTCGGCATCGCCGAGGGCCTAAATCATCCGCGCGCCCGCCGCCCCCGAGCGTCGCGAGCCGATGTGCGAGAGGCCATAGCCGTGTTGCGCGACGAGATCAACAATGCGCTCAAGGACGCGATGAAGGCGTCCGACAAGCGCCGGGTATCGACGCTGCGCCTCATCAACGCCGCGATCAAGGAGCGCGAGACGCGCGGCGCCGAGCGGGTCACGCTCACCGACGCCGAAATCCTTGACGTGATGGGCAAGATGATCAGGCAGCGCTGGGAATCGTTGGAGATTTACGAGAAGGCCGGCCGGGCCGACCTCGCCGCGCAGGAGCGCGAGGAGATCGAGATCATCTCCGCCTACCTGCCCAAGCATTTGTCCGACATCGAAGCCGGCGAAGCGATATCCGCGCTCATCAAGGAGCTCGAAGCGGCGACGCTGAAGGACATGGGCCGCACCATGGCCGCGCTCAAGGAGCGCTTCGCCGGGCGCATGGATTTCACCAAAGCGAGCGCGCTGGTGAAGAAGCTGCTCGCGGGGTGACGGGCGCCTACGCCCGCTTCTTGCGCTTGTGCTGCATATAGGAGCGCAGCACCGCGTTCATGCGCCGCTGATAGCCGGCGCCTCCCTTCTTGAAATAGTCGAGCACGTCTTCATCGACACGGATCGAGATCGCCTTCTTTTTCGGCGGGATGACGAGGACGGCATCGGACCAATGCCAATCATCACTCCAATCCGGGTCATCGGCAATCGAGGCGTTGATTTCTGCGTCCGTCAGTTTGCGCAGCTTGTGGAGATCACTCTTGATCTTCCGCGGCGCGTCGCGGGGGACGATCGTAATATTTCTTTCTTTCACCGCGTCTCGCTCGCCTCGCCGATATGATCCAACAGACGTCGCCTCGAAACGTGCACACGAAGACGGCCTCTACATCGTCCAGAAACCCAAACGCCATATAACGCACTTCGCCCTTTCGATCGGATCGCCGCACAGCAACCGGCCCCTGAAACGCGATGCGCGCGTCTTCGAAGGCAATGTGGCGCTCTCAAAACGTTTGCTCGCGCTTGTTCGAATTCCAATCGAAAATTCAAACATTCGCGAGCAGTTCTTCGAATTCCCGCGCCATGACGTCTGCTCGGCGACGATGCGATGAAATTATTCAGCACACCTGTCCGGGAGCAGAACCAACGGCGGACCATGAGCCAACCAAATTGAATATACAATTGTATTTTGTTGCCGTCAAAAGGCCGTGGCTCGCCTGTGGATAGCCGGGGACAACCCCTGTCGCCCTTGCCGCTGAATCCAATCGCCCTATCTTCGCGCTACCGCCGCGCTACCCTCGGCGAATCACCATGCGATTCTCGCCGCAATTCCTCGATGAGCTGCGCGCGCGGCTTCCGGTCTCGGAAGTCGTGGGCCGGCGCGTGAAGCTGCGCAAGGCGGGGCGGGAGTGGAAGGGGCTCTCGCCCTTCAACACGGAGAAGACGCCGTCGTTCTTCGTCAATGACCAGAAGGCGATGTGGTTCGACTTCTCCTCGGGCAAGAACGGCAACATTTTCGATTTCGTCATGCTGACCGAGGGGGTGAGCTTCCCCGAGGCGGTCGAGCGTTTGGCGGTCCAGGCCGGCGTCGCGATCCCGCTCATGACGCGCGAGGACGAGCAACGCGAGGAGCGCCGCAAAACCCTGCACGACATCGTCGAGCTCGCCGCCAAATTCTTCGAGGCGACGCTCGCCTCGCGCGCCGGCGCGCGCGGCCGCGGCTATCTCGCCGACCGCGGCATCGCCTCGGCGACGCAATTGAAATTCCGCCTCGGCTATGCGGGGGCCGATCAATACGCGCTCAAGGAGCATCTCGGCGCTGCGAAGATTCCGGTCGCAGACATGGTCGAGGCGGGGCTCCTCGTCGCCGGCGAGGATATCCCGGTGCCCTATGACCGCTTTCGCGACCGCATCATGTTTCCGATCATCGATTGGCGCGGACGTGTCATCGCCTTCGGCGGCCGCGCGCTGGAAAAGGACGTAGCGGCCAAATACCTCAATTCGCCGGAGACGCCGCTGTTCCACAAAGGCGCGACGCTCTACAACCTCGCCGCGGCGCGCACGGCCGCGCACGAGGGGGCGTCGATCATTGCGGTCGAGGGCTATGTCGATGTCATCGCCATGGTCACGGCCGGTTTCGCGGCGACGGTGGCGCCGCTCGGCACCGCTCTCACCGCCGACCAGCTGGCTTTGATGTGGCGGATGGCCGACGAGCCCGTTCTCTGCTTCGACGGCGACGATGCCGGGCGGCGCGCCGCCTATCGCGCGCTCGATCTCGCTCTGCCGCTTCTTAAGCCCGGCAAGAGCCTCAAGCTCGCCACCCTTCCGGACGGCCAAGACCCCGACGATCTGGTGCGCTCCGGCGGCCGCGAGGCGGTCGAGGATGTCCTCGCCGCGGCACGGCCGTTCGCCGATATGCTGTGGGCGCGCGAAAGCGAAGCCGGGCCGTTCGACACGCCGGAGCGGCGCGCCGCCTTGGAGGCGCGCATCGCCGAGGTGACGGCCGCCGTCGGCGACGAAGCCGTGCGCCGCTATTATCGGCAGGATTTCTCCGCCCGCCTGCGCCGGCTGTTCGCACCTGAGGACATTGCGACGCGCCGCCGCAATTGGAACGAGCGCGGCCGCCGCAGCGGCGCCGGCGCCCGCGCCGCCACGCCCGGAGCCGCATTCGGCCGCGACGAACGCTATGTAGCGGCGAGTCCCCAACTGGCGGCAAGCCCGGTGCATCGCGGCCATCGCGCCGCGATCCCGCGCCGCGAGGCGCTGATCCTGCAAGCCGTCCTCAATCATCCCTGGCTCCTGCACGACCGTCTGGAAGAATTGGCCGAGGCCGAGTTCCGTCATGCTGATACCAAGAAGCTTAAAACGGCGCTGATCGATGTCCTCGCCCATCGTTTCGGCCAAAACCCGAGCCAAAACCCGAGCCAAGACCCAGGCCAAGATTCGGATCGTGAGTCCAGGCACGAGATCGGCCTCGATGCCGAGGTCGATCGCGCGGACCTGATCGCCGGGCTCGCCCGGCAAGGCTTTGCCGACCTTCTCGGGCGCATCGAGCGCACGATTACGACGCCTTCAGTCTGGGGCGCGCGGTCGCAAGCGGCCGCGGCCGACGTTTTGCTGACCTGGAGGCAGCTTCTCGCCTTGCATCGGCAATGGCATTCCCTAACTAGGGAGCTGAGAGAGGCGGAGCTGGCGCTCGGCCGCGACAATACCGAGGCAAACTACGCGCGGCTGCGTGAAGTGAAGGCCCGGCTGTCGAGCCTCGATGGGACCGAGGCTCTGATTGAGGGTTTTGGCGCTCCTTCGGGCCGGCCGGCGCGCGCATTGTGAGCGTTGGCCGGGGTGGCAGACGCCGCCTGCTGGACGCTCCGGCGGGGAGGGATTAGAGCATGATCCGGAAAAGTGGGAACCGGTTTTCCGAAAAGATCATGCTCCGCCAAGAAACTAGAGCGCAATCCGATTCAATGCGATCGGATTGCGTTCTGAGAGGTCGTTCTCGCGCCGGCGTGGTTAGTCTGAGCTTAACGGAGGTCGGGCAGATTCAACGCCCTCGATTCGGGCAGCGCCCGCGACGGCGCTGCCCTTTGACCATCAGGCCCGCGGGTTCCATCCGGGCCTGACTCGGTATCCTTCGTGGCGCCAAGTCGCCATAGTGTAAGGGGAAGATACATGCCCTAGCCCCTGCCAGGACTTGAGAATTGCCCTTAGGGGGGCGGTGCCTGTCCCCGATGTGGAGAGTCGCCATAGGGTAGGGACAAAGGCATTAGGTGGGACAGGCGTTGGCGGAGAAGGACATGGCAAGCAAGAGCGTGGGCACCAAGACGGTCGCGAGCAAGGTCAAGGCCGCCCCGCAAAAGGAAGGCGAGGCGCCGGAGAAAGAGGCGCCCGAGACCCCCGACGCCCCACTGCCGCTTCTTGATCTCTCCGACGCCGCCGTCAAGAAGATGATCAAGCAGGCCAAGAAGCGCGGCTACGTGACCTATGAGCAGCTCAATTCAGTCATGCCCGCGGAGGAGGTGACTTCCGAGCAGATCGAGGACGTGCTGGCGATGATGAGCGAGATGGGCATTAACGTCGTCGAGACCGAGGAAACCGAGGCCGAAGAGGACGGCGAGGCGCGCGAGGAGGCCGAAGAGGAGGAGATCGAGGCCGGCGAGCTGGTGGAGGTCGCGGCGAAAACTCCGGCCAAAACCGAAGCGCGGGAGCCGGCCGAGCGCACCGACGACCCGGTGCGGATGTATTTGCGCGAGATGGGTTCCGTCGAACTCCTTTCGCGCGAGGGCGAGATCGCCATCGCCAAACGCATCGAGGCCGGCCGCGAAGCCATGATCGCCGGCCTCTGCGAGAGCCCGCTGACCTTCCAGGCCGTCATCATCTGGGGCGACGAGTTGAACGAGGGCAAGGTCTTCCTGCGCGACATCATCGATCTCGAAGCGACCTATGCCGGGCCTGATGCCAAGCAGGTCGCGCCGCCGGTACTGCCCGGCAATGCGACGGCTGCCGCGGGCGCGCCCCCGCCGGGCTTCGTGGCGCCG